>CAJWWA010000004.1 GCA_913048495.1 uncultured Halieaceae bacterium | reverse complement strand
TGCAACCACCCGGAACCCCGGCCGTGGGCATGGCTTTGCTGGAGGCCTATCAACGCACGGGAGAAAAGGCGTTACTGAACCACGCACTGGCCGCCGGCGCCGCCCTGGCCGTGACGCCGGTCGACCGGAGCCTGGTGGTCGAGGGCGCCCGGGAAGAGCTGGCGGGCGCCTTGGCCAACCTGGTCAGTAATGCCGTGGAGAACGGCGGCGACGGTGTCGAGATCGCCCTCTGGGCCGGTGCCACCGATGCGCACACCCTGCAGCTCCGGGTCTACGATACCGGCCCGGGCATTCCCGAGACGCACCTCGACAAGGTCTTCGACCCGTTCTTCACGACCCGCGCCCAGGGCACCGGTCTCGGCCTGGCGGTGGTCGCGCGCACGGTCGCCGACCACGGCGGGACCGTCGTGGCGGCGAACCGGCCCGGCGGTGGCGCGGAATTCACGCTGGAGTTACCGCTGTGTGCCTCTTCCCGGGACATGACGCGGCAGGCGGCCCCGCAGGAGGGCAGGGCATGAATGCACCGCAGGCGCTGGCCCACGGCGAACCGGGGCGCATCCTCGTGGTCGAGGACGACGCCACGCTGCGGGAGGCCCTGCAGGACACCCTGCTCGACGGGGGCTACGAGGTGGTCACCGCCGCCGACGGCCAGGCGGCACTGCTGGCGATGGACGAGGAGCGGGTCGACCTGGTGATCAGCGACGTGCAGATGGACCGCATGGACGGGCAGGTGCTCCTGCGCGAGGTCCGCCGTCGCCGCCCCGAGCTGCCCTTCGTCATGATCACCGCGCACGGCTCCGTCGAGGACGCGGTGCACGCCATGCGCGGCGGCGCCACCGATTACCTGCTCAAGCCCTTTCCCGCGGAAGCCCTGCTGGAGATGGTGGAGCGGCTGCAGCCGGCGCCGCCGACGGGGCAGCCGGTCTCGGCGGATCCGGCCACGCGCGATCTCCTCGACCTCGCCCGTCGCATCGCGGCGAGCGATGCGACGGTGCTGATCAGCGGCGAATCGGGCACGGGCAAGGAGGTGCTGGCCCGCTACCTGCACCACTGCTCTCCCCGGGCGTCGTCGCCTTTCCTCGCGGTGAACTGCGCGGCGATCCCCGAGAACATGCTTGAGTCCATGCTGTTCGGCTACGAGAAGGGCGCCTACACCGGCGCCCACCAGTCCCGGCCCGGCAAGTTCGAGCAGGCCAACGGCGGCACGCTGCTCCTCGACGAGGTCTCGGAGATGGACCTCGCCCTGCAGGCCAAGCTCCTGCGGGTACTGCAGGAGCGCGAGGTGGAGCGGCTCGGCGGCCAGCGGCTGATTCCCCTCGACGTGCGGGTGCTGGCGACGACGAACCGGCGGCTCGCGGACGCGGTCGCCGAGGGGGCATTCCGGGAGGATCTCTACTACCGGCTCAACGTGCTGCCGCTGACCGTGCCGCCGCTGCGCGACCGGCCGGGCGACATCCTCGCCCTGGCGGAGTCGTTCCTCGCCCGCTACAGCCCCCGTGGCCGCGAGCTTTCGCTGGCACCCGGCGCGCGGGAGCGGCTGCTGGCGCACGGTTGGCGCGGCAACGTGCGCGAACTCGAGAACTGCATGCAGCGCACGGCCATCCTCGCCCCGGGCGAGGTGATCGGCGCTGCGGACATCGAGTTCGGGGAGACCCCCCGGGATGCGGTGGCGGCCGCCGCCCCGGCGCCCGAGCGTCCCCAGCTGGAGGGGGACCTCCGCCAGCGCGAGCAGGAAGTGATCCTCGGCGCGCTGTCGGCGAGCGGCGGCAGCCGCAAGGCCGCGGCGGAGCGCCTGGGCATCAGCCCGCGGACGCTGCGCTACAAGCTGGCGCGGATGAAGGAGCAGGGCGTGCCCGTACCGGGGACGGAGTTACGTGGAGGAGGTGCAGAGTGAGTGATGTCGCCATCGGGGAAGTACTGGCGCAGATGCGGGCCATGGCCGCGGCGGCGCGCGGCGAGGAAGCCGGGAACGCGGGCGGCGCGGCGGGCGAGCCCGCCTTCGGCGAGCTGATGAAGGCGTCCATCGACGAGGTCAACCGGGCCATGCAGGACTCCAAGCACCTCGCCGAGCGCTTCGAGAGCGGCGACCCGGAGGTCTCGCTCACCGAGCTCATGGTGACCGCGCAGCGCGCCAACATCGAGTTCCAGGCTCTCACGGAAGTCCGCAACAAGCTGCTGACGGCGTACCAGGAAATCATGAACATGCAGGTGTGATGCCCGTCGCACCGTTCGCACTGTTCCGTACAGGGTTCGTGGCACACGGTTTGTTAAACTAGGGTACTGAGGAGTCGCATTGCGCCATGGCCGAGAGCGCCAACCCCATCGTCAACCGCTTTTTCAACTACAGCCGCCAGCCCGTGGCCCGGCAGCTGGCGCTATTGCTCGGTCTTGCGGCCAGCATCGCGCTCGGTATCGGGCTCGTACAGTGGGGCTTCGCGCCGGCCTACAAGCCCCTGTACGGCAGCATGAACGGTGAGAACACGAACGGCGTGATCAGCGCCCTGGAAGCCAACGGCTTCGACTACCGCCTCGACCCGCGCACCGGCATGGTGGCGGTGCCGGCCTCGGAGCTGCATCGCGCCCGCCTCGCCCTTGCCAGCGACGGCTATCCCCGCGGTGAAGGGCTGGGCTTCGAGACCCTCTACGAGGAGCAGGAACTGGGCGTCAGCAGCTTCATGGAGCAGGCGCGCTACCACCGCGCCCTGGAGCAGGAGCTGACGCGCACCATCTCCGCCATGGACGGGGTGCGCGCGGCGCGGGTCCACCTGGCCATGGCCAAGCAGTCGGCCTTCCTCCGCCAGCGCGAGAAGCCGGCCGCCTCGGTCATGCTGCAGCTGTTGTCCGGGCAGACGCTCAGCGACCGCCAGGTGGCGGGCATCCTGCACCTCGTGTCCTCCAGCGTGCCCAACCTCGAGCCCGAGCAGGTCTCGGTGGTCGACCAGCGCGGCCGGCTGCTGTCGCGCAAGGCCGTGGATGACGGGCTGGGCTACACCCAGGAACAGTACCGCCTCGCCCAGGAACTGGAGCAGCGCTACAGCCAGCGCATCGTCGACATCATCGAGCCGATCCTCGGCCCCGGCCGGGTCCGGGCGCAGGTGGCGGCCGACATCGATTTTACGCGCGTCGAGCGCACCAGCGAGCAGTACGCGCCGGAGACGGTCGTGCGCAGCGAGCAGACGGCGGAGGAGCGCGGCAGCCTGCTCGACACCGGCGGCGTCCCCGGCACGCTGGCGAACCAGCCGCCGCCGGACGCGCAGGTGCAGGCCGCACCCCCCGGGAATCCCGCGAACCCCGAGGATCCGGCCCTTGCGGTGGAGGAACTGCAGCCCGTGAGCCGCCGGGTCACGCGCAACTACGAGATGGACAAGACCATCAGCCACGTGCGCGAGCAGCCCGGCAACCTGCGCCGGCTCTCCGTGGCCGTGGTGGTGGACTACATCGAGGGTGAGGGCGAGGACGGTGGCGACGGCCGGGTTCCCCTCGGCGAGGAACGGCTGGAGGAAATCCGCGCGCTGGTACGCGAGGCCGTGGGCTTCGACGCCGAGCGCGGCGACACGGTGAGCGTGATCAACGCTTCCTTCGCGCCGCCGCCGGAACTGGCGCCGCTGGAGGAGCCGTCCTTCCTCGATGCCGAGTGGCCCTGGCGCGTCGGCCGCGGCGTGCTGGCGGCCTCGGCACTGGCGGCGCTGATCTTCGTCGTGCTGCGCCCGCTGATGAAATTCTCCGCGGCACCGCTGCCCGCGGCACTGCCCGCCGCCGGCGGGCAGCAGGCGCTGCTCGCCGAGGAGCGCGCGGGTGAGCTGGGCGACGACCGGGTGACCCTCGGCGGCCAGGGCGCCGGCGGCGGTTACCAGCAGCAGCTGCAGATGGCGCGCAACCTGGCCGAGGGAGAACCGCAGCGGGCCGCGCAGGTGGTGCGTGGCTGGGTTTCTGCCGATGGCTGAGGCCACGCTCACGGGCGCGCAGCGCGCGGCCATCTTCCTGCTCGGCGTGGGCGAGGAAGCGGCCGCCGCCATCATGCGGCACATGGAGCCGCGGGAGGTGCAGCGGGTCGGCGAGGCCATGGCCTCGCTCGCCGGGGTATCGAATGCCCAGGTCGAGGAGGTGCTGCGGGAGTTTCACCAGGAAGCCGGTAACGTCAACCCGCTGGCCATCGGCGCCAGCGACTTCACTCAGCGCGTGATGGTGCAGGCCCTGGGGGAGAGCAAGGCGCGGACCATGCTCTCCAAGGTCCTGCCGGGCAAGCAGCAGACCCGCGGGATCGAGGCGCTGAAGTGGATGGATGCACGCGCGGTGGCGGAGATCATCGAAGACGAGCACCCGCAGATCATCGCCATCGTGCTGGCCTCCCTCGATGACGACCACGCGGCCCAGGTGCTGGCCGCGCTGCCCGAGGCGCTGCGCCCGGAGGCGATGCTGCGGGTGGCGCGGCTGGAGATCATCGACCCCGCGGCCATGGAAGAGCTCGACCAGGTCCTCGAGCGCCAGCTGGGCAAGGTGCGCAAGTCGCCGCCGCGCTCCGTCAACGGCATGACCAGCGCCGCGGCCATCCTCAACAACGTCGATACGGACATGGAGTCGGTGCTGCTCACCGCGCTGCGGGAGGCGGACAACGACCTCGGCGAGAAAGTCAGCGAACTGATGTTCGTCTTCGAGGACCTGCTCGACCTGGACGACCGCGGCATGCAGCGGCTGATCCGGGAGATCGCCGTCGACAACCTCGTGATCGCTCTGAAGGGCGTCGACGACGCGGTGCGCGAGAAGTTCTTCAGCAACATGTCCAGCCGCGCGGCCGACATGCTCAAGGAGGACATCGAGGCGAAGGGGCCGGTGAAGCTGTCGGAAGTAGAGCTGGCGCAGAAGGAGGTGCTCTCCGTCGCCACCCGGCTGGCCGACGAGGGCGAGCTGGCCCTGGGCAAGGGAGGCGACGATTTTGTCTGACCCCGCCGATACGCGTCCCTGGCAGCCGCCCAACCTCTCCGGGCGCGCGCTGAAGCGGGAGGAACCGGCGGGGCCGGACCCGGATGCGCTGCGGCGCGAGGCCTTCGAGGCCGGCTATGCCGAGGGATTGGCCGCGGGCCGGGCCCGTGGCGAGGCCATGGTCGCCGAGCTGAGCGCGCTCTGGCAGGCCATGGCCAGGCCGCTGGCGGAACAGGAGGAAACCCTGCTTCGCGACCTGACCGGCATTGCCCTCGCCGCCGCCGAGGCGATCCTGCACCGGGAGCTCTCCCGGGGCGCCGATGTGGAGGCGGTGCTGTCGGAGGCGCTGGCCCAGCTCGGCGACATCGAAGGGCTGCTCGAAGTGGAGCTTCACCCCGCCGATGCAGAGCTCGTCAACGACCTGCTCGGCCGCCGGGGTGAGCCAGCGCAGTGGCGGCTAAGGGAGAACGCATCGCTGGCCCGCGGCGGCCTGCGCCTGCACACCCCCGTATCCTACATCGACGCGTCGGTCGAGCAGGCGCTGGAGGGACTCTTCGCCCGCCTGCGCCGCGAGGCCGAGCACGGGCTGCAGGATCCCTCGTGAGCACCGCGGCGGAGGAGCTCGCCGGGCGCCGGGAGCGCCTCGCAGCCGGCCTCTCCCGCGTGCGCGCCGCGGTCTCGGTGCCGCCGCCGCTGCGTGAGGGGCGCCTCGTGCGCATGGTCGGCCTGCGCCTTGAGGCGGAGGGTTGCCGTGGCGCCGTCGGCTCCCGTTGTCGCATCATTACCGAGGATGGCACAGAGAAAGGCGGTTCCGTGGAGGCCGAGGTCGTGGGCTTCTCCGTGGGCCGCCTGATCCTCATGCCCGAGGGCGATGTCGCCGGTGTCATGCTCGGCGCCCGCGTGCAGCCCCTGGGCCCCAGCCAGCGCGTGGCCGTCGACCGGCAGCTCATCGGCCGCATCGTCGATGGCGCGGGTCGTTTTCTCGACGGCGGGCCGGTGCCGCAGTACCGCGAGCACGTGCCCCTGCGCGGCGAGTCGATCAACCCGCTGGAGCGGCGCACCCTCGACACCCCGCTCGATGTCGGCGTCCGCGCGGTCAACGCGCTGCTGACCCTCGGTCGCGGCCAGCGCATCGGCCTGTTCGCCGGCAGCGGGGTGGGCAAGAGCACGCTGCTCGGCATGTTCACCCGCCATACCGCCGCCGACGTCGTGGTGATTGCCCTGGTCGGAGAGCGGGGCAGGGAGGTTCGAGAGTTCGTGGACCAGATCCTCGGCCCCGGGGGTCTTGCGCGCGCCGTCATCGTTGCCACGCCCGCGGATGATCCGCCGCTGCGCCGGGTGCACGGGGCCTGGCGGGCGACCGCGATCGCCGAGTACTTCCGCGACCAGGGCAGGAACGTGCTCCTGCTCATGGACTCGCTCACGCGCTTTGCCCAGGCCCAGCGCGAGATCGGCCTGGCGGCCGGGGAGCCGCCGGTGACCAAGGGCTACCCGCCCTCGGTCTTCTCGCTGCTGCCCAGTCTGGTCGAGCGCGCGGGCAACGTGGCGAGCGGCTCGATCACCGCCGTGTACACGGTGCTCGTCGAGGGCGATGATCCCGCCGACCCGATTGCCGATGCGGCGCGGGCCATCCTAGACGGCCACATCGTCCTGTCACGTGAAGTGGCGGACAGCGGCCTGTTTCCCGCCATCGATATCGAGGCGTCCATCAGCCGGGCCATGCCCGGGCTGGTGGACCCGGCACAGCTGTCCATCGTCCACGAGATCAAGAACTTGTACAGCACCTATCGGCAGAACCGCGACCTGTTTAATATTGGGGCCTATGAGCGTGGTGCGGATCCCCTGGTCGACCGGGCCCTGGCCGCCGTCGGGCCGCTGCGGGAGCTGGTGCGCCAGCCTCGGGAGCAGCGCGTAGACATGGCGCGAAGCCTGGCGGACCTGGTCGACACCGCCCGCGCCTGCGGCATCGGGAGTGACGCATGAACCCGATTGACAAGCTCGACAAGGTGGCGGAGAAGGCGCGCGCCGATGAGGCGCGCGCGGCGCGCGGCCTGAATGCCTCCCGCGAGCGCCACGAAGCGAGCTCCGCACAGCTCGACCAGCTGCAGCGCTTCAAGGCCGAGTACGAGGCGCGCCTGGCGCAGGTCGCCGCGGGCGGCATCAGCCCGCGGCAGCTGGAGGATTACCGGCGCTTTCTCGCCAACCTCAACCGGGCCATCACCACGCAGGACGGCGAGGTCGCGCGAAGCAGCGCCGAGCTGCAGCAGCAGCGCGAGGTCATGGCCCGCCAGCGCCAGCGCAGCAACGGGCTCGAGGATTACCTCGCGCGGCGGCGCCTCGAGGCAAGCCAGGCCGAGGAGCGCCGGGCGCAGCGCGTTGCCGACGACCAGCACGCCAGCCAGGCGGCCGCCCCGGGGGAGCACGACGGCGAGCCGTGAATACGCCGGGCCGGGCAAGCTGGCACGGCCTTTGCTGATTCCTTCCCGACGTTTCATTGACGGAAGTCCCAATGCTGCCACAGCTGCCCCTGACCGTCGGGCCCGCCGTTTCCGTCGGCGAGAGCGCTGCCGCTGACAGCGCGGCGCCGCGGCGCCCGGCGGGCGAGGCGCCCGCCGATCCCTTTGCCGGCCTGCTAGCGGGACTCCGGGTTGCCGCCGGCACACAGGCCAACGCCGGCGGCAAGGGCCTGCCGTCCGACGGCAGCCCCTTGCCGCCGGCGGAGGGCCCGCTGGAGGCGCTGGTCATCACCGTACCGGTGGCGGGCCCGGTAACGCCGGCAGCGGTAGCCGCCCTGCCTGCAGAAGCGGCGCCGCCGAACTCTTCGGTACAGGAACGCCTGGCGGCATCGTCGCGCGCGGCTCCGGACCTCTCTATCGCCCTTGCCGCCCCCGGTACGGTGATTGGTGATAGAGCCGTAGTCGGCAACGCTGCCGATGGGCAGTCGGCTTCCCAGGCCGGCCCGTTGACGCGTGGACCGGCGCTGCCTGCGGCCGATCCCTCGCGGGCGGTCCCCCTGCCCGCGGGCGCGGACCCGGTAGCAGAAGGTGAAGCGCGAATCCCCTTCCCATTCACCGCGACCGGTATGGCCGCGGGCGAGGCGGACAGTGCGAGCAGCCGTCCCGGCATCCGCCCGGGTGCCGGCGCGCCGGGCGCCCCCGACGCACCGCCGGCACCCGGACCCTCGGCTGCCGTGGCGGCCCGCGACCTCATGGCGGCGGCAGCGGAATCACCGGACGCCGACACCCGGCGGTCGCCGCTGCCGGGTAGCCCGGTCGCCGCCGCGCAGGCTGGCGAGGGCGCCGCGTCCCAGCGGGCGGACAGCGCGGCGCTCCCCGCGCTGTCGCACCTGTCTGCCGCGCATTCGTCTGCCGACAGCGGCGCCGCGACGCGGCCGACGGCGCTGGCCTACAACCTGTCGGGCCCGCAGGCCGATTTTGCCGAGGGTCTGGCCGGCCAGGTCAGGATCCTCGTCGGCACGGCGTCGCGCGAGGCCACGGTGCAGCTACATCCTGCGGAACTCGGCCGCCTGCACGTCACCATCAACACCGATGGTGATCAGGCCCGGGTGATGTTCGTCACGGACACGGCCCATGCCCGCGATGCCATCGAACAGTCCCTGCCCCGGCTGCGGGAACTGCTGCAGCAGAGCGGGCTCGATCTCGCCGAGGGCGATGTGAGCTACCGGGAACCACAGCAGCATGCCCGGGGCGATGGGGGTGAGCGCGACGGCCTGCCCGGCACCCCCGGCGGCAGCGATCCGTCCGGCCTCGCCGCCGCAGAAGCGCCGCAGGGACGGGACGCCGGGTCGCTGGCGCTGCGGGTCGATGGGCTCCTCGATACCTTTGCCTGACGCCAGCGGCTGACAACACCGCCTCACAGCACCGCCTCGTAGCACGGCCTGAATCCGCTACCCGGGTCCCGTTTCCCTGGCAGGAAAACCGGTTCCGAATGTCTGGCCCGGGACGTGCGCCCGCTCACGCTTCGCGGATAGTCCTCACTGCCGAATACGTCTAGACTCCCCGGCTGACGCCGGTCCGCTGTCAGGCGCGCCCGAAGGGTGCGTCAAAATGTTGTCGCGGCGTCCCCGGGGATCCCTTAATGCATTGTTTTGAATAGAAAAAACGACGGTGGTACAGCTCTTGCTGGGAGGGGTGGCGCGTGTCGCTGCACCCGACCGGATGGCCGATGGTGAGGAAGGAACATGGCACGCAACGACGATTTGAACCTGAACAGGAACGGCGAGGAAGCGCAGGCGAAGAGCGCTGGTGGCAAGGGCAAGCTTCTCCTCTGGGTGGTGCTTGCCGTGCTTCTGCTTGGCGGGGGCGCCGGCGGCGCCTGGTTCTTCCTGGCGGGCGGCGAGGATCCGGCAGCGGCCGAGACCGCGGCAGAGGCGGAGCCGGAGGAGGAGGAAGAACGCGAGGCGCTGTACCTGGACCTCGGGCGCTTCCTGGTCAACTTCGATTACAAGGGCGGCATTCGCTACGTGCAGACGGAAATGGAGCTCATGGCCTACAGCCAGGACGCGATTGATCGCGCCGAGCGCAACCGCCCCGCCGTGCGCAACGAGGTGATCATGCTGCTGAGCGGGCAGGACTTCGATGCCCTGCGCACGGTCGAAGGCAAGGAGCAGCTGCGCAGCGATGCGCTGGCTGCGGTCAACAAGGCGCTGGGCGCGTCCGGCAAGGATGCCGTGCAGGAGGTCTACTTCACTGCGTTCGTGTTGCAGTAGCCGATGAGGGACTATGGCCGATAGCGAGATCCTGAATGAGGATGAGATCAATGCCCTGACCCGCGAAGACAGCGCGGCAGAGGGGAGCTATCGTCCCTTCGACTTCACCGCCCGCGAGCGCTCGGTGCTCGGCCAGTTCGCCGCACTGGCCGGTATGAACCAGCGCCACGCCGACCTGCTCGCGAGCGCTCTCTCCGCCACCTTCTCCATCGAGTTCGAGCTGCAGCCCCAGTCGCTGCGGCTCTCCAGCTACGGCGATCTCGCCGTCTCTGTCGGCCCCGTCGTCGGCGTCGCCAGCGCCGAGGTCGCGCCCCTGGCGGGCCACTGCCACGTGCTCATGGCCGGGGCTTTCCTGTCGCTGCTGGTGAACGACTATTTCGGCGGTGGCCGCAGCGGCCCCCCCGCCGCCCGAGAGCGCAGTGTCCTGACCCCCAGCGAGCTGCGCCTCGCCGAGCGGGTCGCCGGCCTCACCCTCGACACCATGGCGGCGGCCTGGGCCGACAAGCTCGCGCTTCAGCCCGGCGAGCTGTCCGTGGCGCCGACGCCGGACAAGCTTGAGGCGCAGCCGGCCAGGGATGTGGCGCTGCTTATCGGCTTCGACATCACCGCCGGGGAGTTCCGGGGCCAGCTGCAGCTCGCCCTGCCCCTCGCCGCCCTGGAATCGCACCGGGAGCGCTTTGCTCCGCCGCGGCGTTCCGCCGAGACCGGCCCCGGCTGGGAGCCCTATTTCCGGCGCGAACTGCGCGCCGTTCCCCTGGAGCTGACCGGTGTTCTCTGCACGCGCGACTACGCGCTTGCCGACCTGCTCGCCCTGCGCGTCGGCTCGGTCCTGCCCCTCGAGATGCCCGCGGACGTGGAACTGCTGGTCGAGGGAGAACCCTTTGCCCGCGGCAGCTACGGCAGCCACGAGGGTCGCAAGGCCATCAAGATCACGCGGCTGGCCCTGGCAAAGGCCGCAAGCAACGGAGGTAAGTCATGAGCGATGAAGAGCGGCAGGACCCGGCTGCAGGCGGCGACGCAGCTGCCCTCGAGCCCCTCGAAAGCGAGTCGTCGGCAGCAGGGGGCAGTGGCGAGGTCAGCCTCGACCTGCTCCTCGACGTGAACGTGACGCTCTCGGTGGAGATCGGCCGCACCCGCATGCCGATCAAGGAGCTGCTGTCGCTGACCCAGGGCACGGTCGTCGAGCTGCAGCGCGACATCAATGATCCGCTGGATCTCATGGTCAACGGCACGCTGATCGCGCGGGGAGAGGTGGTCGAGTCCAACGGTCGCTTCGGCCTGCGCCTGATCGACGTGGTCAGCCCGTCGGAGAGGCTGAAGAAACTGAAGTGATCGACGTGTCCCCAGCCCGCTTCCGTCTCCTTGCGCTGGCCGCCGTTTCCCCCGGCGCCGCCGCGGCGCCATCGGCACCGGACGTGCTGAGCCCGGGGTACGCGGCGCAGGTGCTCGGCTCGCTGCTGCTGGTGCTGCTCTGCCTGGCCGTCGTTATCTGGCTGCTGCGGCGGGTGAACCGCGTGGGCAGCGGGCGGGGCGGGTCGCTGCGGGTGCTCGCGACTGCCAGCGTCGGCGTTCGCGAGAAGGTCGTCCTGCTGGCTGCGGGTGACCGGCAGCTGCTGCTCGGCGTCGCCCCGGGGACCGTGCGCACGCTGCACGTGTTCGACGAACCGGTCGCCGACGGCGCAGACGCGGCCGCCGCCGCTTCGGGGCGGGACTTCGCCGGCCTCCTCGGCGGCCTCGCCGGGCAGCGGGGAGGGGGACGGTGAGACGCTGGCTGCGGCTCCTGCTGCCGCTGCTTCCGCTCCTGCCCGGGCTGCTGCCGGCAGTCGCGCAGGCCCAGGCCACGATTCCGCTGGTGTCCGTGCAGCCCGCACAGGGCGGCGGCAGCAGCTACGCGCTCAATATCCAGATCCTGCTGCTGATGACCGTGCTCACGCTGCTGCCGGCGGCGCTGATCACCATGACCTCGTTCACGCGGATCCTGATCGTGCTCGCCATCCTGCGCCAGGCGCTGGGTACGGCACAGACACCGTCGAACCAGATCATCCTGGGCCTGTCGCTGTTCCTCAGCCTGTTCATCATGGCACCGGTGCTGCAGACGGCGTACGACGAGGCCCTGAAGCCCTATCTCGAGGAGACCGTCGGGTTCGAGGAGGCGCTGACCACGGCGCAGCGGCCCTTCCGCGACTTCATGTTCAGCCAGACCCGGGAGAACGACCTGATCATGTTCGGCGAGCTGGGGGGCTACGACCCCTTCGCGACGCCCGACGACGTGCCGATGGTCGTCCTGCTGCCTTCCTTCCTCACCAGCGAGCTGAAAACCGCCTTCCAGATTGGCTTCCTGATGTTCGTGCCCTTCCTGGTCATCGACCTGGTGGTGGCGGCGGTACTGATGTCCATGGGGATGATGATGCTCTCCCCCATGCTGATATCGCTGCCTTTCAAGCTCATGCTGTTCGTGCTGATCGACGGCTGGTCGCTGATTGCAGCGACGCTCGTCTCCAGCTTCGCGGTGTAGGCCGTGGGACCCGAGCAGGTACTCGATGTCGGGCGCGACGCCCTCTGGCTCGCGGTGCTGCTCGCCGCGCCCCTGCTGCTGTCTGCACTGGCCATCGGCCTGCTCATCGGCATCTTCCAGGCGGCGACCCAGATCCAGGAAATGACGCTGAGCTTCATCCCCAAGCTCATCGCCCTGGTGGCGGCCCTGTTCATCGCCGGGCCCTGGATGCTGCAGGTGGCGATCAGCTTTGCGCGCCGCCTCTACGGCGACATACCCGGGTTGCTCGGCTAGTGGCGCTGGACCTCGACCTGATCCTTTCGACCCTGCGCGGCTGGTACTGGCCGTTCCTGCGCCTGTCCGCGCTGCTCCTGGTCGCGCCGGTGTTCAGCGCCGGCACCGTTTCCGTGCGCGTGCGCATCGCGCTGGCGGTGGTGGTGGCGGCCCTGCTTGCGCCGCTGGCCGTGCCTGCTTCGCCGCCGGACGCGATCAGCGGTATCGGCTTGCTGCTCGCGGTGCGCGAGGTGGCCATCGGCCTGTGCATCGGCTTCATCATGCAGATGGTGTTCGCCGCGGTGATCGTCGCCGGGGAAACGGTCGCCATGAGCATGGGCCTCGGCTTCGCTATGACCGTGGACCCGCAGAACGGTGTGCAGGTGCCCGTGGTCAGCCAGCTCAATGTCATCCTCGCCACGCTGCTGTTCCTGGCCATCGACGGGCACCTGGTGCTCCTGATGGCGCTGGGCGAGAGCTTCCGGCTGCTGCCGGTGGCGCAGCCGGGCCTCGCCTTCGACAGCTTCGGCAACGTCGCCGCCTTCGGCGGCCAGATCTTCGCCACGGCGCTGCTGCTGGCGCTGCCGGCGCTCACCGCCGTGCTGATGATCAATATCGCCTTCGGCGTCATCACGCGGGCGGCGCCGCAGCTGAACATCTTTGCCGTCGGCTTCCCCGTGACCATCCTCGCGGGTTTCTTCTTCATGCTGCTCGCGCTGCCCGGGTTCCTGGACACGCTCCGGCGCTTCATCGAGGCGGGGCTGCAGCGCACCCTGCTCGTGTTCGGCTGAGGGGGCGCCATGGCAGAGGAGCAGACCGGTCAGGAACGCACAGAACAGCCGACAGAGCGCCGCAAGCAGGAGGCCCGGCGCCGCGGCCAGGTGCCGCGTTCGAAAGAGCTCAACACGCTGCTGTCGCTGCTCGCGCTGTCCCTCGGGTTGCTGGTGCTCGGCGGCACGCTCGTGCAGGGTTTCCAGGCGCTGCTCGCCGACGGCTTCTCGGTGAGCCGGGAACTGGTCTTCGCCAGTGAGCGACTGCCCGTGCACCTGGGCTACATGCTGGCGCAGGCGCTCCTGCTCCTCCTGCCGCTGTTCGCGGTGGCCATCGTCGCCGCCTTCGCCGGCCCCCTGGCCATGGGTGGCTGGACCTTCAGCGGCGAGGCGATCGCCTTCAGCCTGGAGAAACTCAACCCGGTGAAGGGCATCGCCCGGGTCTTCTCGGCAAAGGGGCTGGTCGAGATGCTGAAGGCGCTGGGCAAGTTCCTGCTGCTGCTCGGTGCCACGCTGGTCGTGTTCGTGCTCTTCGAGCGCGACATCCTGACCCTGGGTGCCTACGAGCCCGGCTATGCCAGCCGCGCGGCGGTGCAGGTGCTGCTCTGGGGGCTCCTGCTGCTGACCGGAACGCTGGTCTTCATCGCCGCCCTCGACGTCCCCTTCGAACTCTGGAACTTCAACCGTCAGTTGCGCATGACCCGGCAGGAAGTGCGCGAGGAGCTGAAAGAGACCGACGGCCGCCCGGAGGTGCGCCAGCGCATCCGCGAGCTGCAGCGGGACGTGGCCCAGCGCCGCATGATGCAGGACGTACCGAAGGCGGACGTGGTGATCACCAACCCCACGCACGTTGCCATTGCGCTGCGCTACGACGAGGCCGGGGCCGGGGCGCCGACGGTCGTCGCCCGGGGCAGGGATCTCGTCGCGCTGCAGATCCGCAGCGTTGCCCGCGCCGCCGAAGTGCCCGTGTTCGAGGCGCCGCCCCTGGCCCGGGCGCTCTACGCGACGACGGAGATCGGGCAGGAGATCCCGCGCGAACTCTACCTGGCTGTAGCGCGCGTGCTCGCCTACCTGCTGCAGCTGCGCCGCGCGGGGCCGACAGACTACGTGCCGCCACCGGTGGACCTCGAGGTCCCCGAGGAGTGGGCGGCGACTGACACGACGGATGAGGAGTCCGACGATGGCGACCAGTGACGCGGTCGAGGGCGCGACAGCGCCGGGTATCGGCATGGTGCTGAGCGGCGTGGGCACGCCGCTCGTGCTGCTGCTGATGCTGGTGATGATTGTCCTGCCGCTGCCGCCGCTCGCGCTGGACCTGCTGTTCACCTTCAATATCGCCCTCGCCATCATCGTGCTGCTCGCCGCCGTCTACGCGACCCGCCCCCTGGAGTTCGCAGTCTTTCCCACGGTGCTGCTCATCGCGACCCTGCTGCGCCTCGGTCTCAACGTGGCGTCCACGCGCGTGGTCCTGCTGCAGGGCCACACGGGCACGGACGCCGCGGGTAACGTGATCCGCGCCTTCGGCGAATTCGTGGTCGGCGGCAGCTACGCGGTCGGCCTGGTGCTGTTCACCATCCTGGTGGTGATCAATTTCGTGGTCGTCACCAAGGGCGCCGGCCGTATCTCCGAGGTGACCGCCCGCTTCACCCTGGACGCGATGCCCGGCAAGCAGATGGCGATCGATGCCGACCTGAACGCCGGCCTCATTTCCCAGGAGGACGCCCTCGCCCGGCGGGAGGAGGTCGGTCGCGAGGCGGACTTCTACGGGGCCATGGACGGTGCGAGCAAGTTCGTCCGCGGCGACGCCGTTGCCGGCATCCTGATCCTGTTCATCAATATCATCGGCGGCTTCGCGATCGGCACCCTGCAGCACGATCTCAGCGCGGCCCAGGCGGCGCAGAACTACACCCTGCTGACCATCGGTGACGGCCTGGTCGCCCAGATACCGTCCATGCTCCTGTCGACCGCGGCGGCGATCATCGTGACGCGCATGTCCGGCGCCCAGGACATGGGCGAGGCGGTGGCCAGCCAGCTGACCGACAACCCCCGGGTGCTGATCGTCGCGGCGGGCAGCATCGGCCTCATGGGGCTCGTGCCGGGAATGCCCAACCTGGTCTTCCTCAGCATTGCAGGGATCCTCGGCAGCGTCGCCTGGCTGCGCTGGCAGCGCAGCCAGGCGCCACCGGTCGCGGCGGCCGTGGAGGAGCGCGAAGCGCGGCCGTCGGAACCGGCGGAGCTGAGCTGGGACGATGTCAGTGATGTGGACGAGATCGGCCTGGAGGTCGGCTACCGGCTTATCTCCCTGGTCGACCGCAACCAGGGCGGGGATCTCCTCGCGCGGATCAAGGGGGTGCGGAAGAAGCTGTCCCAGGAGCTCGGCTTCCTCGTGCACTCGGTGCACATCCGCGACAACCTCGACCTGTCACCCAACAGCTACCGGATCAGCCTGCACGACGTCGTCGTCGGCGAGGGCGAGGTGTTCCCCGGTCGCGAGCTGGCGATCAACCCCGGGCAGGTCTTCGGCGAACTCGAGGGCGTGGCCACCCGGGACCCCACCTTCGGTCTCGAGGCGGTATGGATCGACCCGTCGCAGCGCGATGACGCCCAGTCCAAGGGCTACACCGTGGTCGACAGCAGCACGGTCATCGCCACGCACCTGAGCCAGCTGCTCAAGAACCATGCCCGGGAGCTGCTCGGCCAGGACGGCACGCAGCAGCTGCTGGACAAGCTGGCCCGCTCCTCGCCCAAGCTGGTCGAGAACCTGGTGCCTGCGACCATGAGCCTGGCGGAGGTGACCCGCGTGCTGCAGAACCTGCTCGAGGAGGGTGTTCCCGTGCGCGACATGCGCACCATCGCCGAGGCGCTCGCCGCCCAGGCGGGCAAGGAGAAGGATGTCGAGGAACTGACCGCGCGGGTCCGGGTGGCGCTCGGGCCGGCGATCTTCCAGGCCGTGAACGGCACGGCGAGGGAGATGCCGGTGATGGTGCTGGACTCGCAGCTGGAGCAGATCCTCAACAACTCGCTGCAGGGCGGGGCCGGGGGCCTCGAGCCGACGCTCGTCGACAGCGTGATCCGCCAGGTCATGGACGGCTCGAAGAAGCTCGAGGCCGAGGGCCGCACGCCCGTGCTGCTGGTGTCCAGCGGCCTGCGGGCCTTCCTGTCGCGCCTGCTGCGCGGGCGCATGGAGAACTTCTACATCCTCGCCTACGAGGAGATTCCCCCCAACAAGTCAATCAGGGTCGTGGCAACGATCGGCAGTGCCGCCCCCGCGGCGACGGCGACCGCTGAAGGAGGTCAATAGTGGATATCAGGCGTTTCAGAGGCAAGAACAGCCGCGCAGCCATGGCCCAGGTCCGGGAGGCGCTGGGGCCCGAGGCGGTCATCCTCTCCTCCCGCCGCTCGGCAGAGGGCGTGGAACTGGTCGCGGCGCTGGAGTTCGGAGAGGAGCAGATCGAGGCGCTTGGCGGGGCCGGGCCGCGGGTCGCGGCCGACCCGGCGAGGGAACTCACCATGCAGCGCCTTCAGGACGAGCTGGTGGAGCTGCGCAGCGTGCTCGAACAGCAGCTCAAGGGTCGCAGCTGGAAGGACAGCGCGGGCGTGCCGCCGGTGCGTGCCGCCGTGGGCCAGCGCCTGGCCCGGCTCGGGCTGTCCCGGGGCATCAGCGGGAGCCTGCTCGACGCGGTCCCGCAGCGCGGGGGGCTCGATGCCCAGTGGCGGATTGCCATGCAGGTGCTCGCCGACCGGATCCGCACGGCGCGGCCACCGGCGATCGAGCCCGGCGAGGCGCTGGCCTGCGTCGGGGTGACCGGGGTCGGCAAGTCGACGACGGTCGCCAAGCTGGCCGGCCTGTCCGCGCTGCGTCACGGCCGCGACAGCGTGGCGCTGGTCACCGCGGACGCCTACCGCATCGGCGCGGATGAGCAGCTCGCCACTTTCGCCCGCCTGCTCGGCATCCCCCACGTCAGCGCCACCACCCGCGAGGCGCTCGACGAGGCCCTGGCGGGCTTCCGCGACCGGCGGGTCTTCATCGACACCGCCGGCATGGGCCAGCGGGACCGGCGCCTGCTGGACCAGTGCGAGATGCTGGCTGGCCGGATAGCGCCGGTGACCCTCTGCCTGGTGCTCTCGGCGGCGGCCCAGGCCGCGCAGACGAAGGAAGTGGTACTCGCCTTTGGAAGACAGCAGCTGGCGGGTGCTATCATCACGAAGATGGATGAAGCGACCAGCCTGGGCGGCGTCCTGGAGGCGCTCGTCCGCACGGAACTGCCGGCGCTGCTGACCTGCGACGGCCAGCGTGTGCCGGACGATATCGAGCCGGCAAAGGCGGGGGAACTGGTCCGGGTGGCCATGGCCCTGACAGATGCGCGGTCGCGTCGGAGCACCCTGCCCGGGGCCGTGGCGAGCTGAGCCTCCCGTCCTGAACGGGGGTTAAGGTCACTGGCGCTGGAGGCAGGCGCACTATGGGCGAGGGAGCCCCTATCAACGTCATTGCAGTCAGTAGCGGTAAAGGGGGCGTTGGCAAGACCAGTGTAGCGGTCAATCTCGCCGTGGCGCTCGCCGAAGCCGGCGAGGCCGTGCTGTTGTTCGATGCCGACCTCGGTCTCGCCAATGTCGACGTGGCGCTCGGGCTCAAACCCGAGCGGGATATCAGCGCGGTGCTGGCCGGCGAGTGCACCCTGGCCGAAACCATCGTGGCGGGGCCGGCCGGTATCCGCATCGTGCCGGCGTCGTCCGGCGTGGCACGCATGGCCAGCCTGAGCGCGTCAGAGCAGGCGGGCCTGGTCAGCGCCTTCAGCGAGCTGCCGGGGCCCCTCGACACCCTCCTCGTCGATACCGGCGCCGGGATCGACAGCGCCGTATTGACCTTCGCCAGCGCCTGCCCGGAGATCATCGTGGTCGTCTGTGACGAGCCGACCTCGCTCACCGATGCCTACGCGCTGATCAAGGTCCTGAGCCGCGATCACGGCGTCAAGCGCTTCCAGCTGCTGGCCAACATGGTCGACAACGAGCTCCAGGGGCGCCGCCTGTTCGACAAGGTCTGCGGGGTCGCGGACCGCTACCTCGACGTTCACCTGGGCTACCTCGGCCACATTCCGCGGGACGATTACCTCCGGCGGGCCGTGCGACAGCAGCAGGCCGTCATGACGGCCTACCCCCGTGCGCCTTCCGCACAGGCGTTCCGTCGCGCCGCGGTGCGGGTGCAGAAAACCCTGCGCGCGACCGCGGTCTCCGGGGGAATCGGGTTCTTTCTCGAGCGCCTGATCGAGGCCGAGCATGGCTGAAGTGGCGAGATCCGGCGCGGCGGAGGATGCGAAGCAGGCCCTCGTGCTCGAACACCTCCCCCGCGTGAAGCAGATCGCCCTGCACCTGGCGGCGCGCCTGCCCGCCTCGGTGGACACGGACGACCTCATCCAGGTGGGGCTCATCGGCCTCCTCAAGGCCAGCGAAGATCACGATGCCGCGCGCGGCGCCAGCTTTGCGACCTACGCCGGCATCCGCATCCGCGGTGCGATGCTGGACGAACTCCGTCGCCACGACTGGCTGCCGCGCTCGGTCCAGGGCAAGTTGCGCCAGGTCTCCGAGGCGATCACCGTCGTCGAGCAGACGCAGGGGCAGGTCGCCACGGATGAGGCCATCGCCCGGCAGCTGGAACTGCCGGTGGACGAGTACCGGGAGCTCGCGGCGGAGCTCGCCTGTGCGCGCATGACCACGCTGGAAGAACTCGGCGGCGACGACGCCGTCGGGTCGGCCGAAGCGGACCCGGCCGGCGAGGCCACGCGCGAGGCCTTCCGCGGGGCGCTCGCCGATGCCATCGCCCGCCTTCCCGAACGGGAGGCGCTGATGATGTCACTGTATTACAGTGAGGGCCTGAATCTTCGTGAAATCGCCGGCGTGCTCGAGGTGACCGAATCACGCGTTTCCCAGCTGCACGGCCAGGCCATCGCCCGGCTGCGCGGCAAGCTCTCTGCCTGGATGGGTTGATGTAAGGATGGCGCGCAAGGGCAAACCGGCCGGGTCGGCCTTCGACTACCTCACGCTCATCGGCGTTACGCTGTCGGTCGGTGCCATCGTCGGCGGCAACATGCTGGAGGGCGGGCGCATCACCAGCCTCCTGCAGCTTACCGCCTTCGTCATCGTCGTCGGCGGCACACTCGGCGCGGTGCTGGTGCAGACGCCCCTCGGGGATTTCCTCTTCGCCATGCGCCGGCTCAAGTGGGTGCTGCGCGCGCCGCGCTTCGACCGGCAGCCCCTGATCAACGACGTGCTCGAGTGGAGCCGGCGCGTGCGCCGCGACGGGCTCCTTTCCCTCGAGAAGCAGGCACAGGGGGTGGCCGACCCCTTCCTCCGCAAGGGCCTGACCCTCCTCGTGGACGGCGTCGAGCCCGACGAGATCCGCGCCATCATGGAAGTGGAGATCGACAGCAAGCTCGCCCGCGAGGAGCGCGGCGCGCGCGTGTTCGAGTCCATGGGGGGGTACTCGCCGACGGTGGGCATCCTCGGCGCGGTCATCGGGCTGATCCACGTCATGAGAAACCTGTCCGATCCCTCTGCCCTCGGAGCGGGCATCGCGGTGGCGTTCGTGGCAACCATCTACGGTGTCGGCTTCGCCAATCTCCTGTTCCTGCCTGTCGCCAACAAGCTCAAGGCGCTCTACGGTGAACAGCTGCAGTACCAGGAAATGATGCTGGACGGCGTCATCATGATCGCCGAGGGCGAGAACCCGCGCGCGATTCAGAGCAAGCTCGAGGGCTATCTGGGGTGAAGGGGCGCCGCCGCCGGCAGCTCGACTACAGCGACAACCACGAGCGCTGGCTGGTCTCCTATGCCGACTTCATCACGCTCCTGTTCGCCTTCTTCGTGGTCATGTACTCGATTTCCACGGCGCGGGAGGGCAGCTACCGTGTGCTCTCCGATTCCATCGTCCGCGCCCTGAACACGCCGCTGCTGGCGCTCAAGCGGGAGAGTTCCGGCGGGGTGGAGATGCCCGACGCCTGGTCCGCCGGCGCGCCCGATACCGGCTCCTCGCAGGCGATGATTCCGCTCAAGCCCGAGCTTCTGAACCGGGGGCTGTCTAGGGCAGAGCCCGGTGACGCCGCCGCCGAGTCACGGGGCGAGATCGATCGCCTTGCCGGGGCGGTCGAGAACCGCGTGTCCGATTTCATCGACGAGGAACTCATCAAGGTCGAGCGCAACGACTACTGGCTCGAGATCGAGATCAAGGCGCAGCTGCTCTTCGCCTCGGGGAGCCGGGTGCTGCTCTCCGATGCCGTGCCGGTGCTCGAGAATTTTGCGAGCGTGCTGCGCGATGTGCCCAACCTGGTCAACGTCGAGGGTTTTACAGACAATGTCCCGATCAGGAACGGGCGCTTCCCCTCGAACTGGGAGCTGTCCGCGGCGCGGGCGGCGACGGTGGTCCGGCTGTTCGAGGAGAACGGCATCGCCCCGGAGCGCCTCTCCGCCACCGGCTACGGTGAGCACCGGCCCATCGCAGGCAATGACACGCCGGAGGGCAGGGCGCGGAACCGTCGCGTCGTCCTGGTGGTCATGTCATCCGCGGCCTCCGGGGAGCGCCTGCCGGGCATCATGCTCGCGGCGGGGCGGAATCGCGCCGCAGGGTGAGCGGATTAGGGAGGAGGGACCCATGGTTGATCCCATCGATCCCAAAGGCATCAAGCCGCTGCGGCCGGCACGGCCGGTGCAGCGCGGTGCCGGGGAAAAGCGACGGCGCGCCGAGCGGGACAAGACCGCGGAGCAGGATGACGGCCGGCCCCGCGACGGCGGCAAGCGCCGCGGGCGCATCGATGAGCACTGCTGACCCGGGACTTCCAGGCCGGGAAGCCGGGGCTGTTAGTGCTCCGAGCGCTCCGCGACCAGCAGGCCCTGCTTCTGCACCACGTGGCGGATGAGCTCCTCGCGAGCCCAGGCCTCGTCATCGAAGTCTACCCGCGTCCAGAAGCGTGACTCCCCGGGGGGGCCGGCAGGCGCCGCATCGACCACCCGGCCGGTGATGCTCACCTCCAGCTGCGAGGGTTGCAGGATCAGCCAGAGCTTCAGGGCCGTGCCCGGCGGCAGCTGCTCGCCGGCCTCGAAGGCAAGGCCGCAGCCGCTCAGGCTGACCAGCATTTCCTTGTAGCTGGCGGCTTCCTCCCCGTCCCGGGAGAGGCTCAGGGTGGCGAGCAGGGATACCTTGCGGTTCAGCAGGCCCAGCGCACGCGCGGCCAGGGGGTCTTCACGCCCGAGCAGGTTGATGCATTCCGCGAGCTCGTCGTCGAGTTCGCCCAGCAGCTGCCCTGTACTCAGGCCGATGGCCCCGCCTGCCTGCCCGGTACCTTCCGAGCCCGCTTCGATGGTCTCGTAGCGCAGCTTGATCCGGTCCGCGATGCGATAGAACTGGCGGCGCTCGCCCTGGCTCCGGTCAGCGCCCCCGCTCATCGATCCAGCTCCAGCACGTCGACGACGTCCGAGTTGGCCTCGCGGATGACATCCAGGTCATCCTGGCGGCTGTCCTCCAGCGACTGCCTGATCACCAGTTCCACCCGCCGGTTCATCGCGCGTCCCTCGGGGCTCTCGTTGTTCGTGAAAGGCTCGGTCTCGGCGTAGCCGACGACCATGAGGCGGTCATTGGACAGCTCGCCGCTCTTTAGCAGCTCGTGGGTCACGGACAGTGCCCGGCTCGCCGAGAGATCCCAGTTCGAGCGGAAGCGGCCGCCGCTGATCGGTACATCGTCCGTGTGGCCCTCGACGGCGATCGTGCCCGGAATCTCCACGAGCGCGTCCCGCAGGCGGTCCATGACCGGCAGGAAGTCGGCGTTCAGGGTCGCCGAGCCGGAGGGGAAGGAGCCGTTCTCGCGGATCCTGACGATGATGGACCGCCCTTCGGTCTCGATGTCGACCTTCCCGGTCTGTACTTCCTGCGCGAGGATCTCACGCAGCTCCTCCGCGTCTTCCTTCGTCTCTTCGAGGAGCGCTTCCACCTTCTGCTCGAGCAGCTCCCGCGTTCGCTCCTCGTCGAGCTGCGGCGCATCGGGGTTGCCGACTTGCAGGGAGTTCTCCGTATTCTGCTGCGTGACCTGGTTGATGGTGTCCATGATCGTCGGCTCCGGCTTACCGGGGCTGAACTCCCGGGCGATCACGCTGGTTCCCTTGGGGATGTCGTCGACCTTGACCCGGTTCTGGACCCCGAAGGCCAGCTTCATGGAGCCGGCAATCTGCTTGTACTTCTCGACATCCATCTCCGAGAAGGAGAGAAGGAGAACGAAGAAACACATGAGCAGGGACATGAGGTCGGCAAAGGTCGCCATCCAGGCCGGCGCGCCCTGCTGCTCCTCTTCCTGGTCCTCGAAGTCGATCATTCCTCGCCGTCACCGTTGTTGCGCTTCTTCGGCTCGAGATAGGCCTTGAGCATGGACTCGACGATGCGCGGGTTCTGGCCCTCCTGGATGGCGAGCACGCCGTCGATGCACATGGCCTTGATGCGTCCCTCCTCGCTCTTGCGCAGCTTCAGCTTGTCGGCGATGGGCAGCGCCACCATGTTGGCGAGCATTGCCCCGTAGAGCGTCGTGAGGAGCGCGACGGCCATCGCCGGCCCGATCGCCTTGGGGTCGTCCATGGAGGACAGCATCTGCACCAGGCCGATCAGGGTACCGATCATGCCCATGGCCGGCGCGACGTCGCCGGTCGCGCTGAAGACTTTCATGCCCCAGTTGTGCCGTTCGATGGTCTGCTGCAGGTCCTTGTGCATGACCGTACTGACGACCTCCCGGCTGTTGCCGTCGATGAGCATCTTGATGCCGTCGTCGAGAAACTCGTTGTCGATCTCCTGGTTCTCGAGCGCCAGCATGCCCTCTTTCCGCGCGATGTTGGACAGCTCGACGATCTGCGCGATGAGCGCCTCGGGATCATCGAGGCGGAAGACGAAGGCTCTCGCGGCAACGCGGAAGGCGCCGAAGAACTGCGCCAGTGAGAACTTGACCATGACCACGAGCACCGTGCCCCAGAGCACGATGAGAATCGAGGGGATATTGAAGAAGACGATGGCAGAGCCGCCGGTGAGAATCGCCGCCATGACGACGCCGATGGCGCCCACCAGGCCGAGGAGCGTGGCCAGATCCATGCGCTGTGGTCTACCTTCGCAAAACGCGGAACGCAGAGTGTATCCAACGCGCGTGGCGGTTGCCTAGCAGCCCGCCGGTTTTCCCGGTGCTAGACTGGGCCGAAAGACCGTGTCGGAGGTGTCGTGGAAGACGTCCAGCTGGCGCTCACTGCAACCCGGGTCGACCAGAAGAACTTCGGCATCTGGCTGCGCAACTGGCAGGTCGGCCAGGTGCTCAATGCACTGGTTGCCTCGCAGCGGCCGAGCGGTGAACTGGTGCTGCGCGTGGGCGGGCAGCAGTTGACTGCCGCCACCGATGTGCCCGTGCAGCCGGGTACGCGGCTGCTGCTCGAGGTGAAGCAACTCGAACCCGTGCCGGTGCTGCGGGTGCTGCGCGCCGTGCCGCCGCCGGCGGGACAGGCCGTGGAAACGGGCGGCGCGGTTCGCGCCGCAAGCACGCCGGGCGCACCCTCCTTCGTTTCCGCCCTGCAGGCCCTGGGTGCCGAGGGCATCGCGCGGCTCCCGGGCAATGCCCAGGCGCTCATCGGCCAGCTGCTGGACCTGCTGCCCCGGCTCTCGCAGCTGGGCGAGGCGAAGAACCTGAAGCGGGCCGTCGAGCAATCCGGTACGTTTTCCGAGGCTCGCCTGCTCGCGAGCGGCGGCCAGTCGGCGGAGCGCGATCTCAAGGTCCTCGTGCAGCGCCTGCTCCTGGTACTGCGCGGCGCTGGCGGAGCGGGCGAGGAAGCGTCCTCTGCTCGGGGGACGGGCGCCTTCGCACGCGAACTCGAGGCCATGCTCGGTGCCCTGCAGCTCAACCAGCTCGCCTCCCTGCCCGGGGATGCGGGGGCGGGGCGCAGCTGGCGCATCGATCTGCCTTTCTTCCTCGGCGAGGGTATGCACAGCGCCCGCCTGTCCATCAACGAGGAGGAGGCGCGAGAACGGCCCGACGGCGACGAGCACACCCGTCGCTGGCACGCGGTACTGTCCTTGGATCTGCCTAGGCTGGGCCCGCTGGTTGTACACGTGCACGCCGGGCCGGCGCAGGCGCGGGTGAGCATTGAGGTGGATAAGCCGGACAGCGGTGCCCTGCTGGGCGGCAGCCTGCATCAGCTCGGCGATGCGATGAAGGCGCGGGGTCTCGCCCTCGAGGGTCTCGAGGTGCGGCTGGGGGTGGAGCAGGGCGCAGCCGGGGAGCAGAGCATCGGCGGCGCCGTGACGGGCTGGAAGGCGTGAACGACGACCGCCACAGCGTACCGCCCCGGTCCGCGGCACTGGTCTACGCGGGTGTCGGCGCCCCGCGGGTGGTCGCGAGTGGGGAGGGTGATGTCGCGCAGCGCATCCGCGCCATTGCCGAAGCGCACGGCGTGCCCCTGCACGAGGATGAGCGGCTCGCGACGCTGCTCTGCGAAATCCCGCTGGGTGACGAAATACCGGAAACATTGTATGTTGCCGTGGCGGAGGTGTTGGCGTTCGTCTACCGACTGGAAATGGCGCTGTCCGAGCGCGCCTGACGCCAGCGTCCGGCGCCGGGGCGCCGGCTGCGACCGCAGCACATGAACAAGGGATGACATCAACCATGGATCGGGACGAGGCGCTTGCGCGATTGACCCTCAGGCTGCTGCGCATGGCCGAGGGCGTAGACGCCGACGTGGATGCGGTGCTGGGCAAGATCCGGGGTCTCGTGCGTGAGGGGGCTGACGGCAACCGGCTCGGTGAAGCCTCCGAGGAACTGGCCCACTATGTGCTTTCGGCGACGGGCGTCAGTGTCGATAGCAGCGATGCCATGCCGGGCGCCCTGGATGTCTCCGGGCTCAGCCAGCTCGTCAAGCGCATGCCGGTACGCTCCGAGGACCAGCAGCACTTCGACGGCCTCGTACGCCGGATCGCCGCAGGCCAGAGTGCGCTGGAGCGCCAGGCCGCCCTGAGCTCGCTGCTGAAGGCCTCGGCGGAGGCGCTGATCGAGGTCGCGGCCCGCGGCCGCGGCGAGAGCGGGGCCCGCGGGCTCTTCGGGCGCCGGCGGACCGACCGCGAGGAAGGGCAGCGGGACCGCTCGGTGATGCTCTTCGTCGAGCTGCTCACGCGCCTTGTCGATCACATCGACGTACTCAACGGCTCGCCGTCCCGCGGGGGCGAGCTCCGGCAGCGCCTCGAGGGGCTGCAGGCGCTGGAGCAGGCGGAGACCCTCCTCAAGGAGGTCACCCGGGAGATCGATCGCATCGACGATCGCATTCGGCAGGAGCGCGCGCACGCATCCAGTTTCCTCGGCAGCCTGCGCGAGCGGCTCGAGTCCTTTGAAGACGCCGTCACTTCCGTGGCGGACGAGGGACGGCGTTCCCTGGAGCGGTCGGAGGCCCTGGAAGTCGATGTCGGCGCCGATGTCAGCGGACTGTCCGAGGCCGTGACCCACGGAGTCGACCAGGAGGCGGTACACGGCTCGTTGCTGCGCATCACCGAGCGCCTCGCCCGGCACGTCGCCGAGGAGCGGGAGCAGTACGAGGCGGCCCAGGCAAGGGTGAAGGAACTTTCCCAGCAGGTGGAAACGCTGGAGCAGGAGGCGGACAGCCTGCGCAACGAGATCCGCGACAAGGCGGACCTCGCGCTGAAGGACCCGCTCACGGGGGTTTACAACCGGGCCGGGTACGAGGAGCGCTCGCCCGAGCTCTATGCGCGCTGGAAGCGGGCCGCGGCGCCGCTGTCGATCGTGTTCGTCGATTGCAACAAGTTCAAGGAAATCAACGATACCTACGGCCATGCGGCCGGAGATCTCGTGCTCATGAAGGTCGCCGACATCCTTCACGAGCGCTCCCGCGCGAGCGATATCGTATGCCGATACGGGGGCGACGAGTTCCTGCTGCTGCTGCCGGATACGCCGCTCTCCGGGGCGGAGATCTTCGCCCGCAGCGTCTGCCAGGAAGTCGCGCATGCCGGTTTCAATGACAACGGCCGTCCGCTCGACGTTTCTATCTCCTGCGGGGTGACGCAACTCGACGGTGACGACACCATGGAGACCGCCCTGGCGCGCGCAGATGAAGCCATGTACGACGCCAAGAAGCTCGAGGGCACTCGGGTCAAGGCGGTCGCCTGAGTCTGTTTTGCGCCTGATCCTTTGGAACAGCATGAGGCCATCGCACTCCGGGAAGCAGCCGGCGCGTTCCCGGCTGCCCTGGGTGGTGGTCCTGCTGACACTGACGACGGCCTGTGCGCAACTGCCGCCGGTGGAACCGGAACGGCAGGGCGTGAGCGAGCGCATCGATCGCCTGGCGGAGGAACTGGCCGGACTTTCAACGGGCCTGGAGGCGGCACGCGAGGAACAGCAGGCGCTGGCCGGCAATGTCGCGACCCTGCAGGCGAGCCTCGCCGGTGTGCCCGCGATGCTCGAAGCGATGGAGAAGTCCGTCGCGGCCGAGCAGACGACGCCGGCGCTGGTGCCGGCGTCCGCTTGCGAACCCGCGGAGAACGCCGACGGCCTGGAGGGCAAGCAGCTGGTCGGCCGCCGTGAGGACGTCTGGGTTGAAGACCTTCAGCTGGCACTCCCGGCCCGCATCGATACCGGTGCCGAGACGGCCTCCCTCGACGCGCGCAACATCCGCGAGTTCGAGCGCGATGGTGATGAATGGGTCCGCTTCGATATCGTCCATCCCGAGACCGGTGAGCCCCTGACCCTGGAGCGACCGGTGGCCCGCGTCGTGCGTATTCTCCAGTCCACGTCCGAGGAGGCGGAGCGGCGAGCGGTCATCGAGCTCGGCATTGTCCTAGGCGAGGTTCGGCAGATGGCCGAGTTCACGCTCAGCGACCGCAGCCACCTGGACTTCCAGATGCTCGTCGGCCGCAACATTCTCAAGGACCTGATGGTCGTCGACGTGGGCCAGTCCAATATCGCACCCTACCGCGCGCCCGAGCCGCCCGCACAGTGAACCCCCGCGCCACCTTCTTCGCCACGGTGGCGCTGCTTGCCGCCTCCGGCATTCTTGTCGCCATCCTGCGCTTCCTCGAAACGGGCACGCCTTTCCTGCCCGGGCAGGAGCGCTCCGTGTGGCAGGTGGAAGCGCGGGTGGACCTCGTCGCCCTCGGTGGCCCGGTCTCGGTCAGCCTCTCCGTTCCCGAGGACCTGCCGCAGTTCTCCGTGACCCAGGAGCAGGCCGCCTCGCCGGGCTTCGGTTTCTCCATCGTGGAGGACGGGGGAGACCGGCGCGCCGAGTGGACCCGGCGCGAGGCCAGCGGGCCGCAGTCTCTCTATTATTCGGCGCAGTTCCTGCCGCGCCCGCGCGCGCCCGCGGCGCCGCCGCCGCGCTTGCCGAGGGCGGAGCCGGTGTTCTGGAGCGAGGTGCAGGGCACCGCCGCAGCGGAACTCCTCGCCCGGGCCGGTGAGACGAGCAGCGACCCGCTGAGCCTGGCGCGGGAGCTGGTCAAGCTGATGGCGACCCGCCAGGGCGACCAGAATGCCGCGCTCCTGCTGAACCAGGCCGAGTCCCGCGCCGCGCTCCTCAACAAGCTGCTCAATGATGCCGACGTCCCGGCGCGGCAGGTGCTCGCGCTGCAGCTGGAGGATGCGCGCCGGCGCCAGGACCTGAAGCCCATGGTGGAGGTCTTCCACGCCGGAGAGTGGACGCTGATCGACCCCCAGACCGGGGCCGCCGGCGTGCCGGAAGACCTGCTCCTCTGGCACCGCAAGGGCCGCTCGCTCATCGACGTGAGCGGCGCCCGCCAGTCCCGCGTGAACTTCTCCATGCTGCGCCAGTCCGTGCCGGCGGAAACGCTGGCCCGGGCGGCGGCCGGCGACAGCGCCTTCTACAAGGTGGGGCTGCACAGCCTGCCCATCGAGGAGCAGGGCATGTTCAAGATGCTCCTGCTGCTGCCGCTGGGCGCCATGGTCGTGGTGTTCATGCGGGTCCTCGTGGGGGTGCGCACCGCAGGCACTTTCATGCCCATTCTCATTGCCCTGGCGTTCCTGCAGACCTCCCTGCTGCCGGGACTGGCGAGCTTCATTTCCGTCGTCGCCCTCGGCCTCATGATGCGCGGCTACCTGTCGCGGCTGAACCTGCTGCTGGTCGCCCGTATCGCGACGCTCATCGTGCTGGTGATCTTCATCATCTCGGCGCTGAGTATCCTCGGCTACCAGCTCGGCTACAGCACCGGCATGATCATCACCTTCTTCCCGATGATCATCATCGCCTGGACCATCGAGCGCATGAGCATTCTCTGGGAGGAGGAGGGCGTGCGCGAGGTTCTCATCCAGGGCACCGGCAGTCTCGTCGTGGCGATAGCGGCCTACGCACTCATGCGCTGGCCCCTCGTACAGCACCTCACCTTCAACTTCCCGGAGCTGAACCTCGTGCTGCTCGCGGCGATCCTCGCCATGGGTCAGTACACGGGCTACAAGCTGTCGGAGTTGCGCCGCTTCCACGCCATCGAGGAGGATTGGCGGTGAGGCGCTGGGTCACGCCGCAGCGTCTCGAGCGCTACGGCATGCTCGGCATGAACGCGCGCAACCTCGCCTTCATCCAGCGCTACAATGAGCGCTCCCGCTTCCCGCTGGTAGACGACAAGCTGCGCACCAAGCTCCTGGCGGAGGAGTACGGCGTGCCAACGCCCTCCCTGCGCCTGGTGCTCCGAGCGCAGCACCAGGTACAGCGCGTCGGCAGCCGGCTGGCGGCCCTCGAGGGCTTCGCCATGAAGCCCGCCAAGGGGTCGGGGGGCAAGGGTATCTGGGTGATCCAGCGCCGGGACGAGGACGCCTGGGTCAAGGCCTCCGGGGTCCGGGTCGGCCTCGCCGACCTGCAGCGACACCTGTCCAACACGCTCGCGGGGCTCTACTCCCTCGGCGGCAACCCGGACGCGGTGCTGGTGGAGGACCTGATCAGTGCCGACGACTGCTTCAGCGGTTACTCCTTCGAGGGGGTGCCGGACATCCGGGTGGTCGTCTTCCGGGGCTACCCGGTCATGGCCATGCTGCGCCTGTCCACCCACGACTCGGACGGCAAGGCCAACCTGCACCAGGGCGCGGTGGGCGTGGGCCTCGCGCTGGACAGCGGCCGCTGCCTGCGCGCCGTGCAGTTCGGCCAGCCGCTGACCCTGCACCCGGACACCGGGCGTCCGCTGGACGCCATCCGCGTCCCGGGCTGGCGCGAACTGCTGGTGCTGGCAGCACGCTGCCACGACATGACCGGCCTCGGCTACCTGGGGGTGGACCTGGTGCTGGACCGGCAGCAGGGCCCGCTGCTCCTTGAGCTCAATGCCCGGCCGGGCCTCGCGATCCAGATCGCCAACGGCTGTGGCCTGCTGCCGCGGCTGCGCCGCGTCGAGGCCCTCGGCGACCGGCGCCTGCCGGAACCTGCCGAGCGCGTGGCCTGGGCCATGGAGGCCTTTGCGGGCAGCTGACGGAAAGCCGCGATTCCCCGGGGTCGCCCCGTAATTGCACGTTGAGTGCTAACCGGCGTCAGCGGTTCAGGAACACCCCGTGCTCGTTGTACCAGCGCTCGTCGAGTTCCCAGCGCACGGCGCGGACATCCTCTTCGGCCTCGACCAGCTTCGCGGCCCGCGACTGCTTGTCCACCAGCGTGTCCTGGGCGGCCATCATGGCCGGGTCATCGACCGGGGTGTTGCGCAGGGCCGGGAAGGCGGTGCGCAGGAACTGCATGACCGGCACTTCCGCGGAGCGCGGGCTGCCCATGATCGCGACGCCGTTGGCAAGGCTCTTTACGCGGAAGGGGTAGGGGTACCCGGCGAGCTCCGCGTCCGCCGCGAGCATGGCGTTGATGTCCCCAACCCGGGTGTCCCGGTTCAGGTACCAATACCCGGTGGCGATGATGACCACGGCGACGAGGCCGACGAGATACTTCTTCGCGAAGCTGTCCATAGGTCCTCCCTGTGCATGGCGGAGCGCTATTTTCCCACGGCGCCCCCGGCCGGCGCATGACCCCTGTCAGTGTTTTGTCGCGTTCATCCCGCCCGCGGGCGGTCAGCCGCAGACAGCCTGCAGGGAAGGAACAGGATCTGTTGCAAAAACAAGAAACACGAACAATAATGATTCGCATTACTTTTACAGTTCGTTTATGGGTGCCGCCGGATACTCGGTGGCTGCGACAGAGAGGCAACAGGGAGATCGATAATGATGCAAACCACCACAGGGACCCGGTGTCCCCTGAAGCTGGCGGCCGGGCTGCTGGCAACGCTGCTGTTCACTACCCTCGGCGGCTGCGCGAGCGGCGGTCCCGGCAGCGCTGCTATCACTGCGGCGCCGCCTGCTGCGGACCGCGCGGCGATTCTCGCCATGGCCGGGGACTACGCCGTGACCTTCGACTTCGAAGAGACGGTGAGCTTCGACGCAGCCTACACGCCCGCGGAGCCCTATCACTCCGGGGCCTTTGAAGTCGTGCGGGTCATCCGCGACGAACCCGGGCTGATCGAGCTGCAGCACATCCTGGTCGTCGGTGCCGATGGCAAGCAGCTGCCGGTCAAGCACTGGCGGCAGAAGTGGGTCTACGAGCCCGCTTACGTCTTCGACTACCTGGGCGCCAACCGCTGGCGCCGCCGCGATCTCGACCCCGGGGAAGCCGATGGCCGCTGGGCGCAGTTCGTTTACCAGGTCGATGACAGCCCCCGCTATGCCGCTCTCGGTGACTGGCGCCACGACCGCGGCACGGCCGCCTGGACCTCCGAACCGGCCCTCCGCCCGCTGCCGCGCCGCGACGCGACCAAGCGCGACGACTACGATGCGATCCGCGCGGTGAACCGTCACGCGCTCACGCCGGAGGGCTGGGTGCACGAGCAGGACAACACCAAGCTGCGCGTCGGCGCCGCGGGTCCGGCGCCGCTGGTGCGGGAAATCGGCGTCAATCGCTACCAACACAACGGCGACTTTGCGGTGGCAATTGCAGAAGACTACTGGCGTGAAACCGCAGACTACTGGGCAGCGGTGCGCGAGCTGTGGACGCGCCTGGAGCGTGAGCAGGGCGAGATCGGCCTGACGCTCGAGGGCGAACCGGAGGCGATGTACGCGGACTTTCTCGGCCACGCCGATGCGCTGGCGAGTGGCGAGCGGACCCTCGCTGCAGCTGTCGTCGAGGCGCGGCAGACGCTGCGCCGCTATACCGTCGACAGCACGGCCATCGCCCGTCGCTGAGGCAACCGCCCGCCCCCGGGGGGCGGGTCAGGCCGAGGTCGCGAACACCTTGAGTTGGCTGCGGCCTGCGCGTTTGGCGTCGTAGAGCGCCCGGTCGGCCCGGTCCACCAGGACGTAAGGGTCTTCCAGCTCGCCGGCGCGGGCCGTGGCGCAACCGAGGCTGACGGTCACGTAGGGAGAGACGTCGCTCTCGGGGTGGCGCAGTTTCAGGGCGTCCACCTGCTCGATGATCCGCCGCGCCACGCGAGCGGCACCGTCAGCGTCGGCATCATAAAGGAGGATCACGAACTCCTCGCCGCCGTAGCGGGCCACCAGGTCGTTGTCGCGCAGCAGGCCGCCCTGGAGGCCCTCGGCGATCTGGCGCAGGCATTCATCCCCCGCCTGGTGGCCGAGGCTGTCGTTGAATTGCTTGAAGCGGTCGATGTCGAGCATGATCACGCTCACCGGCCGTACCGCCCGTGCCGCCATCTTCCAGGTCGCCGCCAGCCGCTCCTCGAAGTAGCGCCGGTTGGCGACGCCGGTGAGGCTGTCGATACGCGAGATCTCCTCTACCTTGGCGAGCGCCGCCTGCAGTTCCTCGGTGCGGCGGTTAACCAGCTGTTCGAGGCGCTGCTCCCGGCCCCGGGCCCGCCGGTCGAGGAGCCGGTAGCCGAGGCCGGCCATCAGCACCAGCAGCAGCGTGACGCCGACGGGGGCCCAGGGCGTTTCGTACCAGTGCGGTGTACGGTTTAGGAGCAGCCGCGCGCTGTCGCCATTGGGGTCGGGGAAGGGGCCGGCGTCGGTCTTCGCCTGCACGGTGAATACCCGCTCGCCCGCCGGCATCGACGTGAAGTAGGCCGTCCGCCGGGTGCCGGCGTCCTGCCATTCCCCGTCATCCCCGACCCGGTAACGGAAGCGCACGTTCTCGGCGTTGGAGAGCTGGGGCGCGGTATAATCGATCTCGAGACTGTTCAGCGTGGCCGGCAGGGTGAGCGGCCGGCTGAGCGCCACCGGTTCGCCGTTGACCCGCACGGCCTCGACATAGCTCTGCAGCCGGGGCGCGGGCGCGAGCACGGCGTCCGGGTCGAAGCCGACGACGCCGCCGTTGGTCGGCAGCCAGAGCCGCCCATCCGGGCCCGCGGCGCCCGCGGGCTGGAAGCCGCCCTGGAACTGCGCCGAGCGCAGCCCGTCATTCTCGCGCAGCAACCGGGCGGTCGCCTGTGCGGCCTCGCCCCGGGCCACGACATCCAGGCTGTCGCGGTCCGCCCAGGTGAGCCCCTCACCGCCCGGCAGCCAGAGCCCGCCATCACCATCGTCGAGAATCGCCAGCACGGATGGCTGGGGCAGCCCCTGCTCCGCCCCGAAGGCGAACAGCCTGTCGCCCTCGCGACGGGTCAGGCCGCCGTCGCGGCTGCCGATCCACAGGATGCCCCGCGGGTCCTCGTGGATGGCGACGACGATGTTGCCTGCCAGGCCGTCGTCGCGGTTCCAGCGCCGAACCGATTCCCCGTCCCAGGCGAGGATCCCGTCGTTGGTTCCCAGCCAGAGCGTGCCGTCACGCGTTTCCCGGAAATGGCGCACGAGTGTCCCGGACACAGCCTGCTGCAGCGGTGCCGGTTCGACTGCGCCATCCTGCCAGCGATCGACGCCGCCGTCGGAGGCGATCCAGACGCTGCCGTCCGCGCGCTCGACCATCGCCAGGATGTGCCCGCCGGCGAGGCCGTCCACGGTACCGATAAGCCGGCCGCCCGCGCTGTCCGCGAAGCGCTTGAGGCCATCGCCGAAGGTGCCCACCCAGAGTTCACCGTTGTCGCGTAGCAGCAGCGATGACACGCTCTGCCCGGCGAGCATGGGCCACGGCTCGCTGCTGCGGCCGTCCGCAGTGATGCGGAACAGCCCGGCGTTTTCAGCGCCGGCGAGGACGCTGCCGTCGCTGTCGACGGCGACGACGAAGACGGCGTCGGAAGCGCCCTCTGCCTCGCCGAAGGGCATGAAGGCGCTGTCGCGGATGCGGAACAGGCCGCGTACCGTGGACGCCCAGAGATTGCCGTCCCGGTCCTCGGTCAGGTCGAAGACCAGCCCGGCACCCGGCAGCGGGAAGCGCTCCCGTCGACCGTCCGCCCACTGGCGCCAGAGCCCCCTGCCATAGGTGCCCAGCCAGAGCGTTCCCTCGTCGTCCCGCAGCATGGACTGCACCGGGAGCGGCTCGCCGAGGCTGAGCGCGTCGATGCCGCCGTCGTCGCCGAGGCGATAGAGGCCGCCGGGCTGGGTGCCGGCAACGATGCCCAGGTCCGGGTCGCGGTGCAGCAGCAGCCCCTGTGGCGAGTCGAGCCCCTCGTCAACGCCGACGGCCCGGAAGCCTTTCCCGTCGAGGACCGAGAGGCCGCTGGTGAGGCTGCTGAACCAGAGCACGCCATCGCCGCCTTCCGCTATCTGGAACAGCCGGTTGGTGGCCAGCCCTTCCGCTTCGCCCAGGGTCCGGAACTCGCCGTCCCGGTAGCGGCTCACGCCGCTGCCGGTTGCGAACCAGACGGTGCCGTCGTCGGCGACGTGAATGTCGTAGACGGTGTCGCTGGCGAGGCCGTCCTCGCGGGTGAACGGCGTGAAGCGGTCGCCGTTCATGCGCAGGGCGCCGCCACCGTAGGTGCCGATCCACAGCTGCCCGTCGGTCGTCCACTCGATCACCCGCACATCGCTGCTGGCGAAAGCCGGGTGGTTCTCGGCGTTGAACACGGTGAAATTGAGGCCGTCGAAGCGCACCAGGCCCCGGCGGGTCGCCAGCCAGAGGTAGCCCGCGGGCCCCTGGCGCGCCATCCAGACGGTTTCGGAGGGCAGGCCGTGCTCCCGTTCGTACTGGCGCACGAGGAACTGGCTGGGGCTGCGCTCGTGATGCAGCGCGAGGCTGCCGGCGGACGGCAGGACGAGCAGGATCAGCAGCGCGCAGCTGGCGCGCCGCGATGAGCGCATGCGACTTTCCGCGGCTCGCGCAGCACGACCGCCATTGGCACGGCTTCTAGCGATTTGCATGATGGATCGTAATGTCGGCCGCCCCCTGAAGCGGCACGCAGGATAACCCGGCAGGCAGCGCAAGAGAACAGCCGCTGCCGCGCCCCTGTTATACTCGCGACCATAAGGAGCAACAGGTGGCCGCGGGGTTTCAGGGGGCGGAATGCGCAAGCTGCTGGCCGGGGTATACAAGTTCAAGACAGAGATCTTCCCGGAGCGGCAGGAGCTGTTCACGGAGCTCTCGAGCGCGCAGAATCCGCGCATTCTCTTCATTACCTGCTCCGATTCGCGCATCGACCCCAACCTGGTGACCCAGGCAGCCCCCGGCGACCTGTTCATCATCCGTAATGCGGGTAACATCGTGCCGCCGCACGAGCGCCATGCGGGCGGGACGACCGCCGCTATCGAGTACGCTGTTTCTGCGCTGAAGGTAAAGCACGTCGTGGTCTGTGGTCACACGGACTGCGGCGCCATCAAGGGCGCCATGGCGCCGGAGGACCTCGGCGAACTCCCGCACACGAGTGACTGGCTGGGGCACACGCTGGCAGCGGTTGCCACGGTGCGGGCGCGGCACGGCGGCCTCCGCGGCGAGCACCTCTCGGAGCTGACGGAGGAGAACGTGGTGCTGCAGCTGCGCCACCTGATGACCCATCCTGCGGTGGCTGCCGCCATTGCCAGCGATGCTCTCGAACTCCACGGCTGGATCTACGACATCGGGCACGGCGATATCCGCTGCTACGACGAGCGGGAGCGACGGTGGCGCAGCGTCGAGGACGTCTACCGCGAACAGCCCGAACTGGCGGC
>CAJWWA010000003.1 GCA_913048495.1 uncultured Halieaceae bacterium | reverse complement strand
CCTTCCGCAGCGAGTTGATGATGACGTCGGCGCTCACGATGGCCCCGCGCGCGTCGTCGCCCGGGTGCGACGCCGTGTCCGAGATGCAGTCCACGTCAAAGCCCATCGCCCGCGCCGCCAGCGCGAGGATGCGCGCGCGGTTGCGGCGGCCCGCCGTCGCCACGCGCCGCAGCGCCTGCGCGCGGCGCTTCGTTACCACGCCCTGCGGGACCGCCTCGCACACCTGTTCGGGCCGGCGTACATGCAGCGCGACATCGGCGTCATCCAGCGGCAACTGGTCGCGGGCGGCAGGGCCGCCTGGCTGAACCGCGATGGCGCTCCGGCCCGCGAGGCGGCGCCGAGACCGCCTGCGGCGGCCGACGATCTCCGGGCGCTGTGGCGCATCCGCGACCTTCTCGGCCAGGCCCTGCCGTGCTGACCCGCAGCACAACGGTGGCCGCGTTCCTCTTGTGCGTGCTCGCCGTGGACCTGCTGCTCGCCCGGCTGCCCTGGGCATCGCTGGAGGCAGCCTACCAGGAGAACAGCCCGCTCGAGTACAGCCAGCTGGCGCTCACCGTACTGGCGGCCCTGCTTGCACTGCGCCGCGTGGCCGTGGCGCCGGATGCGTTCGGCCGCCGGCTCTTCGGCGCGCTGGCCCTGGCCTTGCTGGCGATCAGCTATCGAGAGTCAGACTTCCGGGCCTGGATTACGCCCGGCGGCCTGCTGCATCAGCTCTCCTACCTGCTCAAGTACGCGGTCTTCCCGGCCTGCTACGGCTACCTCCTGTACCTGCTCCTGCATTGCCTCTACCGGGAGCCGGCCCGCCTGCTGCGCTTTCTTTTCGCCGGCGTCGGTCTTCTGCTGCCGCTGGCCGCCGCGCTGGTGCTCGCGGCGGCTGCACTGGACAAGGGGCTTGTTCACCTGGCGGTTCCGAACCGCTTCCTCGAGGAGGTAATCGAACTGAACGCCTACGCTTTGCTGCTTGTACTGGTCACCATGGGCGAGGCGCCGGCGGCAGGCGGTCCTCCGGGATGCCACCCGCGGGGTGACTGCGGCGCGCTGCCGCTGGGATCAAAATGACCGCGGCTGAACCCAGGGACCTGCTGGCCGGCCGTGCCGTCGCCCGCTGGCCCCTGCCCGCGTACGACGAGGGCGAAGTCAGGGAGGCGCCTGTGGCGCTGAGCGAGGGGGTCCTGCGCCTGGGTTTGCTCAGCAACGCCAATAGCGGTCGCAACCGACAGCAGCTCGGTCGCCTGGAAGCGCTGGCGCGGCGTTACCCGAATGTCATGCACTTTCCTACCGGCCACGGCGGGGAGGTGCGCGAAGCCCTCGCCGAGTTCGCCCGGCACGAGATCGATGTGCTTGCCATCAACGGCGGTGACGGCACGGTGGCCCGGGTTCTGGGCGAGGTGCTGGAGCATCAACCCTTTCCGGGGCGCCTGCCCGTGGCGCTGCTGCCGGGCGGTACCGCCAACATGAGCGCGGACCGGCTGGGCGTGCGCGGCAGCCTGACGAGGGCTGCGAGGCGACTGTTCGACTGGTCGGCCGGGCGGCATCGGGGCACGTGCGAGACGCTCAGCCGGCCGATCCTGAGAGTGCGTTTCGCCGACGGCCGCGACAATGCCTACGGCATGTTCCTCGGCGCCGGTGCCGTCATCCAGGGCACCGAGTATGCGCACCGCAAGGTTCACGCCCGCGGCCTGCGAGACAACGCCGGTCTCGCCGTTGCCGTGGCGCGCACCCTCTGGGGACTGCGCCGGGGGGATCCGCGCTTCGCCAGCCCGGTGCCTACTACGCTGAGCCTGGACGGCTCCCGGCATTTTCCGGCCCGGGACGCACTGGTCGTCCTGGTGACGTCGCTGGACCGCCTGTTCCTCGGGGTGAATCCTTTCTGGGGCCGGGAGCCGGGCGCCGTCAGATGCACCGTGATTGCGTCGGGGCATCGGCGGTTACTGCGCAGCCTGCCTTTCATGCTCTGCGGCCGTGGGCACCGGACGGCGGGGGCAGGCGCTGGGCACTTCAGCCACAACGGTCATCGGCTCGAGATCGCTCTCGATGGACTTATCAACCTGGACGGGGAACTGCATCGCGTTCGTCCGGAAGAGGGATCTCTGGTCGTCGAGAAAGGCGGCTCCTTCCCCTTTCTCCGTATCTGAATCGCCAGGTTCGAACCGCCTGGCTTGCAATGGCGCTGTGAGTCGTACGATTATCCGGAGCGCAGGTGCTATGGCACGTCGGCGGGAGGCCGAAGGTGAGCGGATACCGGATCAATGAACCCGCGGTGATTTCCGAGGTCATCGAAGGTGAAGCCATTATTCTCAACTTCGAGAGCGGTACTTACTACAGCCTCAACGAGAGCGCCCGGTCGATCTGGGAGGATCTCGCTGCCGGCGTCACCACGACATCGCTCGTGGAGCGCCTCGGTAGCCGCTACGGCCCCGGCGTGACTCCGTGCGCCATCGATATCCGGGACTTCGTTGCAAAGCTGGAACGTGAGCAATTGATCGTTGCTGCTCCCGAGCGCGCCGCCGTGGAAATGCCGCCCTCAACCCCTGCGGAGGGCGACTACGAAAGTCCGCAACTGGAGAAGTTCACGGACCTGCAGGAGCTCCTGCTCCTGGACCCCATCCACGAGATGGACGAGGCCGGCAGGCCGCTCTAGTCATCGTGGAGCCCGCCGCTGTCGCCCCGGCGCCGGAGGTTGTAGCCCGGTATTTTCGCGAGGTGTGCGCGGCCTTCGAGCGCGCTGCGGAGCGAGCCGGGCGCCTGTCGCACCAATTTGCGCTGGCGGGTGGTGTCGTTGCCATCGACTTCGCCGGGACCGCGGCGCAGCGCTTGTTCCTTCCTGCCCTTGCGCGGACGCCCGTGGCCGGTGGCAGCGCGCCTTCGCTGCAGGTTTGTGTCTGGGACAGTGCCGCGAGCGGTGTGGCGCTGCCTGCGCCTCCATGGCCGCGCGACACCCTGGCTTCCCGTGGCGAGATCGATGGCTTCAGCGAAACGGGCCTCGTGCGGGTCGCCTTCCAGCCGGGCTCCGGGGTACTGATGCTCCATGATGCCGCTGCGGGCAGGGCAGTGGCCTGGGTCGACGACGCGACGCGTTGTCCCTACTGGGAGTATGCGGCCCCGCTTCGCGGGCTCTGGCACTGGTGGTGCGGGGAGCGGGGTATGCAACTCGTCCATGGCGCGGCCGTAGGTGGCGATGAAGCCGCGGTGCTGCTCACCGGAAAGGGCGGTTCCGGCAAGTCCACGACGGCGCTGGCAGCGCTCGCGGCCGGCATGAGTTATCTCGGCGACGATTACGTGGTCGTCGAGCCCGGCTCGCTGCCGAAGCTGCACAGCCTCTATCGCTCTGCCAAGGTCGATGAGCGGGCGCTGCTCCGCGTGCCGCAGCTGCGCTCCCTGGTAGACGTCCCCCAGGATAGCGGGCGGGAGAAGGCGGTTCTGTTTGTACCGGGGCGATCTTCCGCGCCTCGGTCTCTTTGCGCCGTCGTTGTTCCGAGGGTCGTTGAGTCCGTTACGCGCCTGGCTCCCCTGAGCCCCGCCGCGGCCTTTCTCGCGCTGGCGCCAACCACCGTCTTCCAGCTTCCCGGTGCGGGCCGCGGCAGTACGGCGATCCTTCGGGACCTGGTCTCGGCTGTTCCCTGCTATGAGCTGGCGCTCGGGCCGGAGCCCGATCATGCGGTCCGGCTATTGCGCGAGCTGGCGAACGCCGCATGAGCGCCCCCCGGGTCTCGGTCATCATGCCGTTGCACAATGGTGAGGCGTTTGTCGTGGATGCCCTGCAGAGCGTCTGTGAGCAGGACCTGGCGCAGCTGGAGATACTGGTGGTCGATGACGGTTCAGACGACGGCGGCGCCGACAGGGTACGTGCATGCGGCGCCCCGGCAAGACTGTTGACGCAGCCACGGTCCGGGCCGGCCGCCGCACGCAACCGCGGCATCCGCGCCGCGCGGGGCGCGTACCTGGCCTTCATCGACGCCGACGATCGCTGGCCTGACGATCGCCTGGCCTGGCAGATAGCCGCGCTGGATGCCGATCCCGGGCTCGCCGTTGTCCAGGGGCAGCTGCAGGAACTGCACGAGTGGGAGGGGCAGTGGGTTGCCACCGGGGCGCCTCTCTTCGCCAATTCCCTCTGCACGGGGCTGTTCCGCCGAGAGGTCTTCAACAGCGTGGGTTACCTGGACGAGTCTCTCGTTTACTGTGAAGACGTGGACTGGTTTTTCGCCGCCGCGACCGCGGCTACAGCCATTCGCAGAGAGCCGCGCGTGGCGACGCTCTACCGGCGCCACGCGGGAAATCTCACCAACCGGCGGGACCTCGTCCGGCACTACACGCTTCGGGTGGTGGCCAAGCACCGCCGCCGGCTGCGCGCTGAATCCTCGTGACAGTTCTCTGCCTGTTTGCCCATCATCGCAGCGCCAGCACCTGGAGTAGCGCTGTCTTCCGTGAACTCTGCGCCTCCTTCGGTTGGCGCCGGTCGGTGATCCATGATGCCGGGAGCCTGCCTGCGGTGCTCGCATCTGACAGCCCTCACAGTGCGCCCGATTTCGTCGTCTTCAGCAATGCGCGTCCGGAGCTTCTCGCAGCGCTGCCCGCATTCCGCGGCGTGCATCTTGTTCGCGACCCACGTGATGTGCTCGTGTCCTCCTACTTTGCCCATCGCTTCAGCCATCCCACCACTGATTGGCCGGAACTCGCCGCCCATCGACGGGAACTGGAGGCCGCTGGAGAGGAGGAGGGACTGCTCCTGGAGCTCGATTGCCGGCAGGATCAGTTCTCGGCGATGGCTGCCTGGCCTTACGGCGATGAGCGCATCTGCGAGTGGCGCTTTGAAGAGGTTGTCGCCCGTCCCGTGGAACATGTCGAGCGCCTGCTGCGGCAGTGGGGGCTGGCTGTCGAACCTCGTGCGGTCGCTCTCTCGCAGGCGATCCGGGTGTGGAACAAGTTGGCGGCGCGCCTGGAAGCGGAGTTCGGCGCGCCCGGCGTGCCCCGGTGGCGCAGCACACGGGTAGACCCGCGGACTCTCGAAGGGAGTATCCGGCGCCATGACTTCACCGCGAAGTCGGGAGGTCGCCGTCCCGGGGAGACCGATCCGATGCATCACTACCGCTCGGGGCTGCCCGGAAGCTGGCGGCAGCATTTCACACCCGAACTGCGGCGCCGTTTCCGGGAGCGCTACGGTGAACTGCTGGTGCAGCTCGGCTACGAGCGCACGGAGGACTGGTAATGTCCGGGACGCCCGTGGTCAGCGTGATCATGCCGCTCCATAACGGTGAGGCATTCCTCGCCGAGGCGCTTGCGAGTGTGCTGGGCCAGGTGGAGGCTGACTTCGAGGTGATCCTGGTCGATGACGGCTCGAGCGACGGAACCCGGCGCATTGCCGAGTACCACGAGCGGAAGCATCCGTCGGTTCGCCTGCTGAGCCAGGGTAACGCCGGCGTTACCGTCGCGCGCAACCGCGGTGTCGCTGTGGCGCGTGGTGAATACCTCGCGTTTCTCGATCAGGACGACCGCTGGCGCCCCGAGGCGCTCGCAACACATCTGTGTGCTTTCGGTCTCGAGCCCGCTCTTGCCTACACCGTGGCGCACCAGCGCTGCTTCCTGGAGCCCGGGGCCGACTGCCCGGACTGGTTCCGCCTGCAGCCCCTCGGAGAACCGCTGCCTGCCTTCCTTCCCGGTGGTCTCATGGTGCGCCGCTCAGTCTTTGCTGAGCTCGGTGGGTTCGACCCTCGCTACCCGATTTCAAGCGATGCAGACTGGTTTGCGCGAGCTCGGGATGCGGGGCTGCCGATGAGGCTACTGCCCGATGTGACGCTGGAGCGGCGAATCCACCGCGCCAACCAATCCAGCCAGGCGGCGGTGATCCACCGGGAGCTGTTCCAGCTGCTGCGGGCGTCGATCGATCGCAAGCGCCGGGGCTCAAGATGAGTAGCGACCGGCGTGAAGCGGCTATGCAGGTGCTCGAGCGCCTGAGGTCCGCCGGTGTCATCGTTACCGCGGAGGGCGATACGCTGCCGCTGCACTCGGAACTGCCGGTCGTCGAGGCTAAGCTGCTACAGCGCTGGCTGCGCGACCAACGGCCCGCGCGGATCCTCGAGGTGGGCCTGGCCTATGGGGTTTCAACGCTCAGCATACTGGCTGCCCTTGAAGATCCGCCGGAGCGTTACGACATCATCGATGCCTTTCAGACCCGGGACTGGCACGGTGCCGGTCTGCGCCATCTACAGGAGGCGGGGATCCCCGGGGGGCTCGTTTTCCATGAGGAGCTATCGGAGCTCTGCCTGCCCCGGCTGCTTGCCGCCGGGGCCCGGTATGATTTTGCCTACATTGATGGATGGCACACCTTCGACCAGGTCGCCGTGGAGTTCTACTTCATCAATCGCATGCTGGCGCCGGGAGGCGTGATCGTCTTCGATGACGTGCACATGCCTTCCTTGCAGAAGGTTCTCGCACAGGTGCTCAGCTTCCCCGCCTATGAACGTCTGCCATTGCCCGATGACTTCCGGCGCTCCCGGGTGGCGCGCGTGCGGCGTGCCGCCGGCGTACCGGAGTACCGCCTCGCCGCCGTACGCAAGCGGGCGGAGGACCGGCGGAACTGGGACTGGTTTGAGGATTTCTGATGAAGGCAAAGTGTGCGCTGCCGCTGGTCACCGTCGTGATTCCCGCGTACAACGCGGAGGCTTTCCTGGCCGCCGCCCTCGAGTCGGCTCTTGGCCAGGAGGGTGCCAACCTGGACGTCATCGTCGTCGACGACGGCTCCACGGATGGTACGGCGGCGGTACTCTGCCCTTTCGGAGATCAGGTGCGGGTTTTCCGCCAGGACAACGCGGGCAGCGGCGCGGCGCGCAATCTGGGGGCGGCCAGGGCGCGCGGCGATTATCTCGCCTTCCTCGATGCTGACGATCTCTGGGCGCCGGGCAAGCTCTCTCGCCAGCTTGCAGCCCTGGCCGATGACCCGACCCTCGACATGGTCTGGGGAGGCGTGCGTGAGTTTCGCGATGGCGACGATCCGGCAGCAAGCGACCTGCCTGTGCTGGCAGCACCTCACCCGGGGGCGGCCCTTCTTCGGCGTGAAGCCTTCGAACGGACGGGTGGCTTCTCCGAGACGTTTCGCCAGACCGAGGTCGTGGAATGGGCGACGAGAATCCTGCAGGCCGGCCTTCGCCAGGCGGGGATGGACGATGTGGTGATGTACCGGCGGCTGCACGGCGCCAACAAGGGGCTGGGCAACGCCGCGGCGCGCAGTGAATACCTTGCCGTGCTCAAGCGGCACCTGGACCGCCGGCGGTCATGAGCGCGCTCGCAGTAAGTTCTGCCTACGAACTGCACGACTGTGCACCGAGCGCACAGCAGGCGCTGCTGCTGCGGGCGGCGATTGCAACCGGGCCGGTAGCCCGGGAGGCCTGGCAGCAGTGGCTGGAGCGGGGCGATCTGGAGCACATGGATGCCGCCTCCTTCCGGCTTTTGCCGATGGTTTATCGAAACCTCTGCCGGGGGAGCGACGTCGTGCCCTGCGGCGCTCGCCTGAAGGTCGTGTACCGGCACAGCTGGTTTCGCAACCAGGCCCTTTTCCTTCAGGCCCGCCAGTTCCTCGGCGAACTCGAGCGTGCAGGTATCGAGCCGATGCTTCTCAAGGGCGGGGCGATGAGTCTTCGCCATTACCGGGATGATGGCGTGCGCTACATGGTCGATATCGATGTGTTGGTACCGCGAGCAAGCTTCGCGGCGGCGGTTGCTGCCGTCGCCGGCGCTGGATGGAGCCCCGCGAGGATCGATAGGAAACGCCTGCTCCGTCTCCAGGAAGTCGCGTTCCAGCATGGCTGGGGCTTTCGGCGGAACGGCAGTGAGGTAGACCTCCATGCCCAGCTGACGCGCTTCGTGCCCATGGACGAAGCGTCGCTTTACGAGGGTGCGCAGAACGTGGACTGGCGCGGCACCCCGGTGCGCCTGCCATCGGATACGTTGCTGCTGTACCACGCCTGCGTGCACGGCGCGCGCTGGAGCGAGGCAAAGCTCGCCTGGATTCCGGATGCGCTGACTTTGCTCGGCGACGAAGGGTCAGGCATCGACTGGGATGTCGTCCTGGACCTGGCCCGTCGGACGCGTATGCTCTGCCAGCTGAGGCATACGCTCGGCTACCTTGTGGCGGAGTGGGAGGCGGCGGTGCCGGAACGCGTGATGGCGGCGCTGCAGCGCGAGCCCACGAGTTGGGTCGAGCGTCGGGAGTATGCCGTCATGGCGAAGGAGCACCGGCGAACCCCATCGGTGCTGCTACAGCGCTGGTATCTCCGTGCCTGCCGCTATCGGGCTCTGGCATCACCCCTTGCCGCGCCGCTCAAACCGACGTTGGCGGGCCTCGTGCCTTACGCCTACTTCTATTTTCTGTCAGGTGGTGCCGGGCAGCAGTGAGTCCCCTGAAGACGGCAGGGCCTGCCAGTACCCGCCGGCTACATGTCGCCGAAACGCTCCTTTTGCTGCGACGAGCCAGCGTTGCGACACCGAGGCCATTCCTGCTGTTCCCTGCGGTGCCGGGTTGCGTGACTAGAAGTAGGCGCCGATGTTGAGGTTTACCCGCACATGGAGGTCGTCGTCCCCGCCGCTGGCAAGGGCCGTGCCGAAGTCACGGCCGATCCAGGCGTTATGCTGGCCGAGCGCGATGTCCGCGTAGATGAATAGTGGCGCGGCGTCGACGGAAACGCCGACGACATTCTGCATGGAGTCCTCGAAGTCCGCCCCGGCCTTGCGCAGCACGCTGTAGTCCTCGTAGGCGGTGATGCCGGTGACCGTGCCCCAGTCCACGTCCCAGTGGTAGCTGATGCCGACGCTGTGCAGGGTGCCCTCCGCAGCGACACGGTAGGGGAAATCGTAGGCCCCCATGACGACGGCCGTGTCCGCCTGCCCCGGGGGGTTCTCGAGGTTGTAGCGGTACCAGGCGCTCTGCACCTTGAGATTCCAGGGGCCGAAGTCCCCGTTCCAGTGCAGGGCCGCGGCTACCTGGCTGCCCGTCCTGCCGGTAGCGTCGTTGGGCACCTCCCCCGCCTGGAGGGAAACCCCGACCTGCGATGCCCCGTGCTCGCCATGCGCCAGCGTATAGCTGGCCCGGGCGTTGAGCTGGTTCTCCTCGCCGTTGGCTGAGGTGGCGCTTTTCACCACATCGTAGGAGTAGCGAGCGCTGTCCCTGCTGTCGCCGTAGCCACTACCCTCGTCTTCGAGGTACCACGCAAGGTCGAAGCGCCAGAGGCCGCGCCGGTCGGTGTACTTGATGCCCAGGTCGTAGTCGTCTTCAAGTCCCACGTAGTAGGCCAGGGAAAAGAAATAGCTGTGGGAGTTGTAGGGCAGGTTGCCGAAGGGGACCTGGTGCACGCCGGCGCGCAGCGTGCGTCCCGGCGCCAGCCGGTAGCCGACCCAGGCATGGTGGAGAAAGTGAGTGTAGCGGTCCGTTTCGTCGTAGTAGTAGAACCGGTACTGCGACGAGCCTTCCCACTGATCCTGTTCGAAATCCAGGCGCAGGCGCAACGTGTCGAACTCAAGAGCGTCGCGGGGAAAGCGCTTGCGGGTTTCCCAGCTCTTGTTCAGCAGGTTGGCGCGCACCGCGCCCCCCACGTCGATGGGGCCGAGGGTAAGACCTTGTGCGGTGACGCAGGGGCCCTGCAGGCAGACCACCAGGACCATCGCGTGCCGAACCCGCACACAGGGATCTTTGACGCCGTCCTTGCGCCTCTTCGCGCTAGCTTTGCGATGCCCCCGGCACAACCGGCGGGCGCGCCTGGCAATCAGCGGCATGTCTAAAGCCTAGCAATGCCACGCAAGAAGGCACAACGTGCGCTCGAACTGTATTCTGCGGCGGAAAGAAAATCCTCCCCGGCCTTGGGCCGAGGAGGGGAATTGGTGGAGGCGGCGGGACAGCTGATCCATGCCTTTCGACATGGGCTGGACTATTCCTTCACCTGCATCGGGCCAGGCCCGGTGGCAGGGGAGGGCGTGTTGTGAGCATCTTCATGCCCACCCTAGTACTCCGTGGATGCCCTGGGCATCGGTAGGAGCCTATGAGTCTCTAGCCGGCTTGCTGGTTTCCCATTCACCGGACGGCGTTGGCGTAGGGCTTTTCACTGCCAGCCCCTTAGCGTTCACCGTATGAGCCCTCTTTTTCCAACGGGGATCACTCCCCGTGGCGACCATGGTGTTAATCGAACCCGCGTCCGCCAGTACTCCGCCTTCGGCTCTACATGCTTAGGTTCCGTCTATTGCTTTAGCCTTCCACAGCCCGACGGGCAGGACGTGGTCGGCGAGCCCCGTTTATGTTTAACAGCCTGACCCGGGACATGCCCGGCTGCGATCCAGTTCTCTATGACAGTCAGTAGCGCGGTACTGGCACCTTGCTAAAGACCGCTAGGGCCGAAGCCACTAGATGAGGGTCACGATGGACCGCTTACGCGGCCAGCGCTACCTCGTAGTTGTCGTCGTTGGCAACTATTGGTTTGCAGCTTTGGATTTACGTGATTGGCTGCCATCACGGCATGCACCTCAGGGTTCGTTACTGCCGTCGAATCCGTATCGCCCCCAGGTTCCAGTGCAAGGGTACCACATCCGGCACTCTTCACTGTCACTCACTTCGACCGTCTCGCGGGTAACAAGTTCCCCCTGCGCCGGCCGCAGCGGTGGCCCCGGGCCGGGCGGGCACTGCATAATGCTGGATCTTGGACCCTGCCTCCCGGAGCCCTCGTGAGCGAGAAGCTCGAACACATGGCCTTCCTCAGCATGCTGGTGGCGGTCACGCTGCTCTTCGGCCTGCTGCTCTGGCCGTTCCTGGCGCCGTTGCTCTGGGCCGCGATCATCGCGGTACTGTTCCACCCGGTGCAGGTATGGCTGTCGCGGCGCTGGGGTGAGCGGCCGAACACGATCGCCCTGGTCACGCTGCTGGCCTGTGTCGTCCTGGTCGTGCTGCCGGTCCTGTTCCTGCTGATCTCCTTCCTGCAGCAGGGGCTGGCGCTGTTCGAGAAGATCGAGGCGGGGCAGCTCCAGCCCGGTGTCTACCTCGAAAAGGTCCGCGCGGCCTTCCCGGGCGTCCAGGCCCTGCTGGAGCGCCTGGATATCGACATGACCACCGCGCGGGAGAACGCCGCGCAGGCGGCGGTGACCGCCAGCCAGTTTCTGGCCCGCAACGCGCTCGCCTTCGGCCAGGGGGCCTTCGGTTTCATGCTGCAGCTGGCGCTCATGCTCTACGTCGCCTTCTTCCTGCTCCGCGACGGCCGGGCCCTGGTCGAGAAGCTCATCCATGCGCTGCCCCTGGGCGACGAGCGGGAGCGGCACCTGTTCCAGAAGTTTGCCGAGGTGGCCCGCGCCACCGTGAAGGGCAACCTGCTGGTGGCGATCGTTCAGGGAGCGCTGGGCGGGCTGATCTTCTGGATCCTCGGCCTGCCCGGCCCGCTCCTCTGGGGGGTGGTGATGACCGTGCTCTCACTGATCCCGGTCGTCGGCGCCGGCGTGGTCTGGCTGCCCGCCGCGCTCTACCTGTACGCCATCGGTGAGCTCGTCTCGGCGACGGTGCTAATTGCCTACGGCGTGCTGGTCATCGGCCTCGCAGACAACATCCTGCGGCCGATCCTGGTCGGCCGGGATACCAAGCTCCCGGACTGGATGGTGCTCCTGTCCACCCTCGGCGGCATTTCGCTGGTCGGAATCAACGGCTTTGTCATCGGCCCGCTCATCGCCGTGCTGTTCCTGGCCTTCTGGCAGATTTTCAGTAACGAGTTCAATCCCGACACGCGCATCGAGGCCGCCCCCGACGAGACGTCCGCCGGGGAGTAGACACGCGCAGCATGGGTGCCGGGCCGGTCCCTGCGGCAGGACGAGTCCGTGCTGCGACGAATGGCCCTTGACCGCGCGGCCCGCCTGGCCAACCCTTCCCGTATAACCATAACAAGCGAGGGGGAAAGGTCATGGACCCAGGCGTCATCAACCTGCCCGCCGTGATCGTCGCGGCACTGGTCGGCTTCGTCATTGGGGGTGCGTGGTACGCGCCCGCACTCTTCGGCGCTGCCTGGCAGCGCGCGGCCGGTCTCGACGATGCCACGGTCGCCGGCGGTAACAAGGCGATGATCTTCGGGCTCGCCTTCCTGTTCCTGCTGGTCATGGCCTTCTGCCTGGCCATGTTTCTCGCGGCGCCCGGGGTAACGCTGGCATCGGGTGCCCTGTATGGCTTCCTTACCGGCTTCGGCTGGCTGTTTTTCGCTATCGGCGTGGTCGCGCTCTTCGAGCGGCGTCCATGGGCCTACTTGCTGGTCAACGGCGGGTACTGGGTCGTCACCATGACAGCCATGGGCGCCATCCTTGGCGGCTGGAAATAGGCCGGCCTCCGCGGTTCAGGCGGTCGGGTCGCGGCTCTCCTCGTCCTCGGCAATGTCCGCGTCGGCCGTGCGCTCCTCTACCGCGTAGCTCCCGGTCTCCGGGTAGGGTTCCGGTTCCTCGAGCGGCTCCTGCGGTGCCGGGCGCTCGACCACGCGGCGCTTGCCCTTCGCGGCCTGCGCGAGTTCGCGCAGGCCGCTCGGGTCGAAGGCATCCACGCGAAGCACGTCGTACAGGGCGGTCAACGCAGCCAGCAGCGGCTCGCGCTCTTCCTCGCTGACGATCCCCTCGCCCACGGCCCAGTTCACCAGCTCCGCGCGCTGGTGGCCCATGAGCAGGGCAATGCCGTCGAGTTCGTCCTCGTCGCGCTTGCGGATCGCGGCGTGCAGCCGGTCGCGGATATGAGCCGTTTCCCGAGCGAGGCGGTAGGCGTTCAGCACGCGGCCCAGCGAGTCGTCCGGGTTCTCGTTGCGATAGCAGCCGGCGGCGAGGGCATCGCGCAGCGGCGTGTCCTCGACGATGGCGGCGGCAACGGTGCGGCCGAGCGTATCGTCCGGGCCCGAGAGGCGCGTATGACCGGGCGGGAATACCAGCCAGCGCAGCGGACGGCGCAGGGCGGGGACGGGGAAGTTGTCCACGGCGCCGCGCAGCGCGTCCTGCAGGTCCGCGAGGTTGCGCTGCAGGCACCATTCCACCAGCGGCTTCTGCTCCGGCGGGTAGCCCTGGTCGTGCCAGAACTTGATCACGGCCGAGGCGTAGTAAAGGGCGACCAGGCTGTCGGCCATGCGCCCGGACAGGCGCTGCCGGGCTTTGAGGCCGCCGCCCACGGACAGCAGGGTGACGTCGGTGAGCAGGGCAAAGCCGGCAGAGAAGCGCGCCAGCTGGCGGTAATAGGGCTCCAGGTCCGCCTTGAAAGGCACGCGCTCGAGCCTGCCGCCGGCGTAGCCGAGGAGGAGGGCGCGCAGGCCGTTGCGCACCGTGTGCGCCATGTGGCCATAAAAGACCCCGTCGAAGGCCCGGGCCCCGCGTACGCTGTCGCTGTCCCTCGCGGCCTCGATTTCCCGGGTGATGTAGGGGTGGCAGCGGATCGCCCCCTGGCCAAAGACCATGAGACTGCGGGTCAGGATGTTTGCACCCTCCACGGTGATCGCGATGGGCACGGCCTGGTAGGCGCGGGCGAGGAAGTTCCGCGGCCCGGTGATGACGCCGCGGCCGGCGACCACGTCCATGGCGTGGTTGATGGCCCGGCGCATGAGGTCCGTGTTGCGGTACTTGAGCAGTGCCGAGGGCACGGAGGGGCGCACGCCGCGGTCGAGCATGCCGACGGTAAGCAGCCGCGCCGCGTTCATCTGGTAGGCGTGGCCGGCCAGCGGTTCCAGCGCTTCCTGCACGCCCTCGAATTCGCTGATCGAGCGGCCGAACTGCTCCCTCGTGTAGGCGTAGGCGCCGGTGGCGAGGCTGGCGAGCTTGCCTGCACCGGTGCCGAGGGCGGGCAGGGAGATGGAGCGGCCGATGGACAGGCATTCGAGGAGCATGGTCCAGCCCTTGCCGATGCCCTCGCGGCCGCCGATGACCTGCTCCAGCGGGATGAAGACGTCGTTGCCCCAGGTCGGCCCGTTCATGAACACGGTGTTCATCGGCAGGTGACGCGCGCCGGCGTGCACACCGTCGAGGTCCCGGGGCACGAGCACACAGGTCACGCCCACGACCTCGTCGCCGCCGAGCAGCCGGTCCGGGTCGTAGACCTTGATGGCCAGCCCGATCAGCGTCGCCACCGGCGCCAGGGTGATGTAGCGCTTGTTCCAGGTGACGCTGAGTCCCAGCACCTCCTCACCCTGCCACTGGCCGCGGCAGACGATGCCCTTGTCCGGGATGGCGCCGGCGTCGGAGCCGGCGACCGGCGAGGTGAGGGCGAAGCAGGGAATTTCCTCGCCCCGTGCCAGGCGCGGCAGGTAGTGTTCTTTCTGCTCGTCGGTGCCGTACTCGAGCAACAGTTCACCGGGGCCGAGGGAGTTCGGCACCATCACGGTGACCGCGGCGGAGACGCTGCGCGTGGACAGTTTCATCACGGTCTCGGAGTGAGCCGTGTGCGAGAAGCCCTTGCCGCCGTAGGACTCGGGAATCATCAGCCCGAGGAAGCCGTCCGCCTTGATCCGCTCCCACACCGGCGCGGGCAGGTCGAAGTCCTCGTGGACCATGGCCCAGTCGTCGAGCATGGCGCAGAGATCATCCACCGGCCCGTCCACGAAGGCCTGCTCGTCCTCACTCAGCTGCGCGGGCCGCGCGTTGAGCAGCCTGTCCCAGTCCGGGCTGCCGGAGAAGAGCTCGCCGTCCCAGTCCACGGAGCCGGATTCCAGCGCCTGCGCCTCGGTGTCCGAGAGCTTCGGCAGCATGCTGCGGATACGGCCCAGCAGCGGCCGGCTGAGGAACCGCTCGCGCAGCGGGTTGGGCTGCATGAGCAGGAACGCGACGCCGATGAGCACGGCGCCGAGCACCAGCGTGAAGGTGCCGATGCCGTCCAGCAACACGCCGAGCCCGGTGGCGACGACGAGCGCGATGCGCGCCTGGCTGGCGTCCGTGGCGCGGTAAATGAGAACGAGAGCAGTGATGATAAAGAGCAACAGGGTCATGGTGGCGCTCCTCGGAAAATGGCCTTAATAACCGTAGTCGAAGCCGGGCCATTTTCCAGCGCTCCCCGGGTGGAGGATTTGGCATCTGCGGCCGCGCTCGTTAGGGTGGGGGGTTCATTCACACCATGGAGGACCCATGCCCGATGACAAGAAGACCGCGAATCCCGAGAACTACGACCCCGAGAAAGGCTATATCGCCCTGCTGGGCTGGAGCCTGAATGCCATCGAGGCGGCGGATCAGTTCGATCGCCGCTACGTCGTGGTCGCCCCGGACTGGGCTGAAGAGTACTGCCAGAACCACGACATTCCCTACCTGCCCTGGAACTTCGAGCGCCTGAACGACCGCTCGGTGGAAATCGCCCAGACGCTCAAGGACATGGGTGTCGACGTCGCCATCCCCCTGTTCGAGGAAACGGTGGAGTGGGCCGGTGCGATCAACGCAGTGCTCCTCGACAAGCCGCGGCTGTTCGGCCAGGCCATGCTGCTGCGCGACAAGGCCCTGATGAAGCGGCGGGCGCAGCTCGGCGGTATCCGCGTCGGCATCTTCGAGGAGGCCCACGACAAGGACGACGTCATCCGCTTCCTGAAGCGTGTGAACCAGACGCTGCTGAAGCTCGACGGCGACCCGAACGACCCCATTCACCTGAAGGCCTTCGACAAGGCGGGCTGCCTCGGCCACCGCGTGATCCGTACGCCGGATGAGGTTGATACGATTCCGGAGGAGGAGTTTCCCGTGCTCATGGAATCGCACCTCGACGGCTGGGAGTTCGCGGTGGAGGCGTGGATCCACGACGGCAAGATCGCCTTCCTCAACATCTCGGAGTACGTGACGCTCGGGTACTCGGTCTTCGTGCCCGCCACGCCGGACCTCGAGCAGTACCGCGACCAGATCCGCCAGCAGATCGAGCTGCTGATCAAGACCTTCGATATCGACTTCGGCTTCCTGCACCCGGAGTACTTCGTGACCAGCGACGGCACAATGTACTTCGGCGAGGTCGCCTATCGACCGCCGGGCTTCAAGGTGTTCGAACTGCTCGAACGGGCCTACGGCTTCAATGCCTACCAGGGCCTGATCCTCGCCTTCGACCCGAAAGCGACGGCCGAGGAGGTCGCCGCGTTCTTCCCGAAAGAGGTGGTCGACGCGAAGACCTATGCCGGCTGCTTCGGGGTCTATCCGCGCCGGCGCGTGGTCAGCCGTCTGGAGATGCCCCCGGAAACGGAGGATCATCCCTACTTCGAGTCGCACGAGCTCACGCCGCCCCTGGAGGAGACCGTGACCAAGCGCACGGCGTTCGGCACCCACTGGGGTCTCGTGTACTTCCAGGGCGAGGACCCCTACAAGCTGCGCGACCTGCTCAAGGCGCAGGAAGAGATGGATTTCTATGTGTGAGCACGCGGACCGGCGCCGGCTCAGCGAGGCAGCCGATGGCTGAACACGACAGGCTTGCCGACGAGCCGGCGCAGCGACTCGCGCTGCGGGCACAGCGGCTGGACGGCGCCCTTGAAGCGCTGCGCGGCGCCAGCCGGGTGACCCATGGCGCCAAGGTCCCCCGGGCCCTGGACGCCGCCCGGCAGATCCTGGCGGAGGAGGGGGGCCTGGAGCTCCTGCACGAGCGCATCGCGGCGCTCGTCGAGGCGGGAATTTTCCGTGGCTCGGACTGGGACGAGCCGGACCGGCTCGTGCCGGCGCTCGCGCGCCAGGCACTGACCAGCCCGGACTCGGCGACGGTGGTGATCGAGGTGCTCAGCGAACTCCGCTTCCTGGCGATTGCCGAGGGCAGCTATACACAGCGGCCGCTGACGCCGGCGGCGGCCCACAGTCACCTCGTGCGGGTCGTCGCGCTCAACCTGTCGATCCTGTTCGGGATCGCCGGCGAGGCGGAGCGGCAGCAGGGCGAGCGCCTGGCGGCCATCGCGCGGCGATCGCTCTGCTTCATCGTCGATCGCCTCGGTTTCGAACAGGTGATCGACGAGCTCATCGCGGAGATCTGGCGGATCCTGGAGCAGCGGCCCATCCGGGTCGAGCCGGTGCGCGAGATGATCACGCAGATCGCCCGATGCCTGCAGGACCCGGCAATCGATCTCGGCGGTAGCGGCCGCGGCGCCGAGCGGCTGGTGAGCAGCCTCTACGGGCCGACCCGTGCCTGCAGCGAGGACCCGGGTGTCGCCGGCTACGCCGAGCGGCTGGCGGCCATGGACGCCGTCACCCTGCAGGGCGAAGTCCTCGGGCTCGCGCGCTCCATGCACGACACCGGGCTCGTCTCGCCCTACCACGCGGTGGCGGTGCGCCATCTCCTGGACAGCAACCAGGGCACGCTGCTGCCGGACGTGCTCGGCCTGTCGAGCACGGGCCGGGACTGCCTGCTCTGCTACCAGGGGCTGGTCCACGCGCTGGTGGAGGCGGCCATTCACCCGCAGAGCTGCCAGGCGTTGTACGGGCTGGCGCTGATGCTGGAGCGGGGCATCCTGTACCAGCCGCCGGTCGCGCCGGCGCTCTGGCGCCAGCTCCGCCTGGTGCTGGCCCCCGCGGCGCGGGAGCGGCTGCTGCAGACCTACGGCGACACGCCCGCGCCGGAGCAGCAGCTCCTGGCCGGGGTGCTCGCGGTGCTCGGCCAGCCGCTCGGCATCGGCCAGGGCAACAACCCGACCTGCCAGTCGGCCCGGGCCCTGTCCATGTGGTCCTATGCCGAGCCGGACTACCTGCTGCAGATGGTGGCCTGGGCGGCGCGGGACGACGCGATCATCATGCATTTCGAGGGCGACGCGATTTCCTCCCGGGATGGCGGCCTCCCGCGGCCGCCGCTCCTCGGTTTCGACCTCGACCCGGTCTCGCTGCTGGTGGTCCCCCACCTGGACCACATCTACGCGCAGATGATGCAGCGCTGCGTCGGCCGCGCGGAGGACCCGCACCGCTGGGTGAACCCGGAGTTCCACGGCTGGTGGGCCGGCCGCGGCTTTCGCATCAACGTGGACGTTGCCACCGGCAAGCTGGCGGCCCTGGAGGACTTCCTGCGCCACTTCTTCGCCTGCTACCACCCCTACTACAACGGCAACCAGCCGCTCATTCACCCGCAGCCGGCGGGCATCGCGGTGACCGACAGTGCCGCGCGCTTCATCGGCTGGCACGCGATCACGATCCTCCGCGTGGCCCTGGACCAGGCGGAGGAAATGCGGGTGTACTTCTTCAACCCGAACAACGACGGCGGCCAGGACTGGGGCGACGGGGTCGTGGTCAGCACGGCCGGCCACGGCGAGCGCTACGGGGAGTCCTCGCTGCCGTTCGCCGAGTTTGCCTCGCGCCTTTACATCTTCCACTTCGACCCGCTGGAGCCGGGTGCCCCGGAGACGGTGGAGGAGAGCGTGGTGGCCGGCTGCGCGGAACGGGTGCGGGGAAGCTGGGCGGCGGACCGGATCCCGGAGCTCGCGGCCCAGGCCGTCCCGCCGCCCTGAGCGCTCAGGCGGCCATGAGCTGCCGCAGCACGTAGTGCAGGATGCCGCCGCCGGCGTAGTAGCTGGCCTCGTTGGCGGTGTCGATGCGCGCCTTGAGTTCGCAGCTGCGGGTGCTCCCGTCGGGGTAGCTCACTTCCAGCGTAACCGCCTGCCCCGGTGCAACACCGCCGGCGATGCCGCGCAGCGACAGCGTCTCGTCGCCGGTGAGGTCGAGAGTCTTGCGGCTCTCGCCCTCGGCGAACTGCAGCGGCAGCACGCCCATGCCGATGAGGTTCGAGCGGTGGATGCGCTCGAAGGACTCCGCGATAACCGCCCGCACGCCCAGCAGCAGGGTACCCTTGGCCGCCCAGTCGCGACTGGAGCCCGTGCCGTACTCGCGTCCGGCCACCACGATCAGCGGCGTGCCCTCCTCCGCGTAGCGCATGGCGGCGTCGTAGATCGGCAGCTGCTCGCCGCTCGGCACGTGCCGCGTGTAACCGCCCTCGACGTCGTCCAGCATTTCGTTGCTGATGCGCACGTTGGCGAAGGTGCCGCGCATCATGACCTCGTGGTTGCCGCGACGTGAGCCGTAGGAGTTGAAGTCCGGCTTGTGGATGCCGCGCTCCACCAGGTAGCGGCCGGCGGGGCTGTCGGCGCTGAAGGAGCCGGCCGGCGAGATGTGGTCCGTGGTCACGCTGTCGCCGAGGAGGGCGAGAATCCGCGCGCCATCGACGTCCGTGAGCGCCTCGGGTTCCGGCGCCATGCCCTGGAAATAGGGCGGGTGCTGGATGTAGGTCGAGGTATCGGACCAGTGGTAGGTCTTGCTGTCCGGGACGCTGATCGCCTGCCAGGTGGCGTCGCCGTCGAAGACCGAGGCGTACTCCTCCTTGAACATGGCGGTGCTCACCCGGGCCACCGCCTCGGCGACCTCGGCCTGGGTCGGCCACAGGTCGGCGAGGAAGACCGGCTTACCGTCGGCATCCTCGGCGATCGGGTCCCTGCTGATATCGAGGCGCACGTTGCCGGCCAGCGCGTAGGCCACCACCAGCGGCGGTGATGCAAGCCAGTTGGCCTTGACCAGCGGGTGCACCCGGCCCTCGAAATTGCGGTTGCCCGAGAGCACGGAGGACACCGTCAGGTCGCCGGTGACGATGGCCTTCTCGATCGGCTCGGGCAGGGGCCCCGAGTTGCCGATGCAGGTGGTGCAGCCGTAGCCGACGAGGTTGAAGCCGAGCTGGTCGAGCGCCTCCTGCAGGCCGCTGGCGGCGAGGTACTCGGTCACGACGCGGGAGCCGGGCGCCAGGGAGGTCTTTACCCAGGGTTTGACGGCGAGGCCGCGGGCGACGGCTTTCTGTGCCAGCAGGCCGGCCGCCATCATCACGCTGGGGTTGGACGTATTGGTGCAGGAGGTGATCGCTGCGATCACCACCGCGCCCGGGTTCAGGTGCATCGCCTCGCCCGCGAGCTCGCAGACCTGGCTGCTCGCGTGCAGGTAGCTGGCGTCGATGCCCACGGCGCCCTGGCCGCCTTCGCCCTCGAGGCGGGCGGCGTCCTGGTCGGGGGCGCCTTCGCCCTGCTCCATGAGCAGCTCGAAAGTGCTGCGCACCTGGCCCAGGCCGACGCGGTCCTGGGGCCGCTTGGGGCCCGCCAGGCTCGCTTCCACGTCGCCCATGTCGAGCGCCAGGACGCTGGAGTAGGACGGTTCGTGTCCCGGCTCGCGCCACAGCCCCTGCGCCTTGCAGTAGGCCTCCACGAGGGCGACCTGGTCGGCGTCGCGGCCGGTGAGTTCCAGGTAGGCCAGGGTTTGCTCGTCCACCGGGAAGAAACCGCAGGTGGCGCCGTATTCCGGCGCCATGTTGGCGATGGTGGCCCGGTCCGCCACCGGCATCTCGGCCAGGCCGTCGCCGAAGAACTCCACGAACTTGCCGACCACGCCGTGCTTGCGCAGCATCTCTGTGACCGTGAGCACCAGGTCCGTCGCGGTGATGCCCTCGCGCAGCTTCCCGGTGATGCGGAAGCCGACGACCTCGGGAATCAGCATCGACACCGGCTGGCCGAGCATCGCCGCCTCCGCCTCGATGCCGCCCACGCCCCAGCCGAGCACGCCCAGGCCGTTGATCATGGTGGTGTGGGAGTCGGTACCGACCAGGGTGTCCGGGAAGGCCATCAGGTTGCCGTCCCGGTCGTCGCTCCACACGGTGCGCGCGAGGTACTCGAGGTTGACCTGGTGGCAGATGCCCGTGCCGGGCGGCACCACGCGGAAGTTGTTGAAGGCCTGCTGGCCCCAGCGCAGGAACTCGTAGCGCTCGCGGTTGCGCTGCATCTCGATGGCCACGTTGTCGGCAAAGGCCGTCGGCGAGCCGTACTCGTCCACCATGACCGAGTGGTCGATGACCAGGTCTACCGGGGAGATCGGGTTGATCTTCGCCGGGTCGCCGCCGGCGCTGGCGAGGGCGTCGCGCATGGCCGCCAGGTCCACGATGGCGGGCACGCCGGTGAAGTCCTGCATCAGCACGCGCGCGGGGCGGAACTGGATCTCCGTGTCCGAGCGGTTGTAATCGAGCCAGGCGGCCATGGCGTCGAGGTGTGCGCGACTCACCGTCTCGTCGTCCTCGTGGCGCAGCAGGTTCTCGAGCAGGACCTTCAGGGAGAACGGTAGCTGTTCGAGGTCGCCGAGCTGCCGGGCGGCGCGGGGCAGGCTGTGGTAGCCGTAGCTGCGATTGCCGACCTGCAGGTCAGTCAGGGTGTTGAGGCTGTTCTTAGCGGTGGCGTGGTTCACGTTGGCCTCCGGATTGCTCCGTGGGGCGCCCCGTCACCGGGGCGCGGGTGAGGGCGTCGGGGCGGCGCGCTGGCTGCCCCCGCGCAGGGTGGCGCTGTCCTTACTCCGGCATCCTGGTGGTGCGCAGGTAGGGCAGGCGGATCTCGATCTCGCCGAACTTCGCCTTCGCGGCGTCGTCATCGAGGGACAGCGCGACGATGACGTCCTGGCCGTGCTCCCAGTTCGCCGGTGTGGCGATGGGGTTCCCGTAGGTGGCCTGAAGCGCGTCCAGGGCGCGCAGGACCTCGGCGAAGTTGCGACCGACGCTCATGGGGTAGGTCATCGACAGCTGCAGCTTCTTGTCCGGGCTGATGATGAACACCGAGCGCACGCTGGCCGAGTCGGCGGCGGTGCGGCCATCGGGCAGGTAGGCATCCGCGGGGAGCATGTCGAAGGCTTTCGAGACCTCCAGGTTCTCATCGGCGATGATCGGGAAACCCGCGGGAGCGCCGCAGAAGTTCTCGATGTCGGCCTTCCACTGCTTGTGTTCCTCGACCCCGTCCACCGACAGGCCGATGACCTTCGTGCCGCGTTTCTCCCACTCGGCCGCGAGCGTGGAGACGGCGCCGAACTCGGTGGTGCACACCGGGGTGAAGTCCTTGGGGTGGCTGAACAGGATCGTCCAGCTGTCGCCGACGAAATCGTGCAGGCTGAAGCTGCCCTGGTCGGTCTCGACGGTCAGGTTGGGGATGGTGTCGTTGATGCGAAGACCCATGATGTCACTCCTCTATCGTTGGCGGGAGGGGCCCCCGAGTATAGACCCTGAGGCCCGGCAGCGTCCTGCCCCGCCCTGCGAGCCGCTCAGAAGCCGCCGCCGTCCGCCAGCCAGGCGGTTTCTGCCTCCGTGCTCTCCCGGCCGAGGGCCGCATTGCGCCCCGGGTAGCGGCCGAAGCGCTCGATCTCCTCGCGGTGCCGCTGCTCGTAGTGCAGGGCGGTGGCGTTGCCCAGGGCCGTGAACAGGCGCAGCGCCTCCTCGTGGACGACGAGCGATTCCGAGTGCATGTAGGGCATGTAGGTGAAATAGCGCTGGTCCTGGTCCATGCGCAGGTCGTCGCCGACGGCGACGGCCTCCTGGGCCAGCGCCAGGGCCATGCCGTCCTGGGCAAAGGCGCGGGGGCTGTCGCGGAAGAGGTTCCGGGAGAACTGGTCGAGCACGATGATCTCCGCGCAGCGCCCGGCGGGCGTCCGCCGCCAGTGCCAGAGCTCGCCGGCGGCCGCCGCCCGGTGGGTGGCGAGGAACCGCTCCCGGATGGCGCTGTCGACCGCGTCGGAACGGCGGAACCGCGCGCGCGGCTCGAGCTCCCCGAACCAGAACGAGAGAATGTCCACGGGTTCCATGCTGCCTCCTTGCTTGCGTGGGCCTGCGCGGGCGCTCCGTCCGGTAGACGTGCCTCTGTAGCTCGCGGCAGGCGCTTTCGGTCCGCGTTGACCGCACCGGTAAAAGCACCTACTTTGCGCTCTCATGCCCGCGCTGCCAAGGACCGACGCCCATGGGATTCCACGCCGACACCGCCGTCGAGGCGATTACCGGGACGTGCTACGGCGCCACGCTCTGCGAGGGCTGGGACGTCGTCGGCAATGCCAACGGCGGCTACCTGCTGGCGATCGCGGCGCGGGCAATGACGGCGGCGTCAGGGCGGCCGCACCCGGTGACCCTGAGCGCGCACTTCCTGTCGCCGGGGCGGCCGGGGCCGCTGACCATTGACTGCGAGACGGTCAAGGAAGGGCGCCGCTTCGCGACCTTGTCGGCGACCCTGTCCAGCGCCGACAAGCCGCTGCTGCGCCTGCTCGGCGGCTTCGGCGACCTCGGGGCCCTCGAGGGGCCCGCGCGCATCGAGGAGCAGCCCCCGGAGCTGCCGCCCCCGGACGAGTGCCCGCGGGTGCGGGCCGCCCCCGAGGGCTTTCCTCCCGCGATGATGGACCGCATCGATCTCCGTCTGCACCCCGATGATGCCGGCTTCAAGGCCGGCAAGCCCTCGGGCCGCCCCCTGTTCCGCGGCTGGTTCCGGCTGCTGGACGACGAGCCCCTGGACGCGTCCGCGCTGCTCCTGGCCCTCGACGCCTTCCCGCCGACGATCTTCAACGCCAACCTGCCGGTGAGCTGGACGCCGACGGTCGAGCTTACCGCCCACCTGCGCGCGGTCCCCGCGCCGGGCTGGCTGCGCTGCCGCTTCAGTACCCGCTTCATCGCCGGCGGCCTGATGGAAGAGGACGGCGAGCTCTGGGACTCGGCAGGGCACTTCGTCGCCCAGTCCCGCCAGCTGGCGCTCGTCCCCCGGGCGGGTTGAGGCGCCAGCGCCGATTGCCCCGATTACTGACCGAGGTCAATGCCCCGGTCCCGGCTGCGGGAGGAGCATAGGAGGCCTCACTCGCAGTCCAGGGAGGCGGCCATGGACGCCGCGGACACCCTCACGATCGACGGTAACGAGGCGGCGGCCCGTATCGCCCACCTCACCAACGAAGTCATCGCCATCTACCCGATCACACCGGCCTCACCGATGGGTGAGTGGTCCGACGAGTGGTCGGCGCAGGGGCGGCAGAACCTCTGGGGCAGCGTGCCCCGGGTAGTGGAGATGCAGAGCGAGGCCGGCGCCGCCGGCGCGATTCACGGCGCGCTGCAGGTGGGTGCGCTGACTACTACCTTCACGGCGTCCCAGGGCCTGCTCCTGATGCTGCCGAACATGTACAAGATCGCCGGGGAACTGTCGCCGACGGTGTTCCATATCGCCGCGCGCTCCCTCGCCTGCCAGGCGCTGTCGATCTTCGGCGACCACAGCGACGTGATGTCGGCGCGCAGCACGGGCTTTGCCATGCTGGCCGCTAACTGCCCCCAGGAAGTCCAGGACATGGCGCTCATCGCCCAGGCGGCGACGCTCCGCGGCCGCGTGCCGGTGCTGCACTTCTTCGACGGCTTCCGCACCTCGCACGAGGTGGCCAAGCTGGCCGCGGTGCCAGAAGAGACGGTGCGCGCCCTGATCGACGAGGCCGCCGTGCACGCCCACCGCCGCCGGGCCCTGTCGCCGGAGCACCCGGTGCTGCGCGGCAGCTCGCAGAACCCGGACGTGTACTTCCAGGCGCGGGAGACGGTCAACCCCTACTACCGGGTCTTCCCGGGCCTGGTGCAGGAAACCATGGACGCCTTCGCTGCGCTCACCGGCCGCCAGTACCGGCTGTTCGACTACGTCGGCGACCCGGCGGCGGAGCGGGTGCTCGTGCTCATGGGCTCCGGCGCCGAGGCCGCCGAGGAGACCGTCGACTACCTCGTCCGCCAGGGCGAGCACGTGGGCGTGCTCAAGGTGCGCCTTTACCGGCCCTTCGACGCGTGTGCGCTGCTGGCGGCGCTGCCGGCCACGACCCGCGGCATCGCCGTGCTGGACCGGACCAAGGAGCCGGGCGCGGACGGTGAGCCGCTGTACAAGGACGTGGTCACGGCGCTGGCCCGCGACGCCATGGGCGAGCGGCGTTTCCCGGCCCTGCCCCGGGTGGTCGGTGGCCGCTACGGCCTGTCCTCCAAGGAGTTCACCCCCGGCATGGTCAAGGCCGTGCTCGACGAGCTCGCCCGGGAGACCCCGGCCGACGGCTTCACCATCGGCATCCACGACGACGTCAGCGGTACCAGCCTGCCCTGGGACGACGGCTTCCGCACCGACGCCCACGACGGCTGTTTCCAGGCCCTCTTCTACGGCCTCGGCAGCGACGGCACCGTCGGCGCCAACAAGAACAGCATCAAGATCATCGGCGAGGCCACGGACCTGCACGCCCAGGGCTACTTCGTCTACGACTCGAAGAAATCCGGTGCCACCACCGTCTCGCACCTGCGCTTCGGGCCCCGGCCGATCCGCTCGAGTTATCTCATCGAGCATGACAGCGCGGACTTCGTCGGCTGCCACCAGCCGAACTTCCTCGGCAGCGTCGACATGCTGTCCCGCGCCGCGCCCGGTGCCGTATTCCTGGTGAATTCGCCCGAGCCGCCGGAGCGCTTCTGGGACAGCCTGCCGGTCGCGGTCCAGACCCGGGTGATCGAGAAGGGCCTGTCGCTGTACTGCATCGATGCCTACCAGGTGGCCGCCGATTGCGGCCTTGGCAAGCGCATCAACACGATCATGCAGACCTGCTTCTTCGCCATCTCCGGCGTGCTGCCGCGGGATGAGGCGATCACCGCGATCAAGCACGCGGTGGAGAAAACCTACGGACGCCGTGGCCGGCGCATTGTCGAGGTGAACTTCGCGGCCATCGACGCCACCCTGGCCGGGTTGCATGAAGTGCCCGCGGGCACCCTGGCTGCGCCGGCGACCGCGGAGGCTCCCGTGGAGGACCTCGCGGAGGACGACAGCTTCATCGCCCGGGTGACCCGCCGGATCATGGCCGGGCAGGGCGACCTGATCCCCGTCAGCGCCATGCCCGAAGATGGCAGCTTCCCGGTGGGCACCGCCGCGCTCGAGAAACGCAACCTGGCGCTGGAGATCCCGGTTTGGGATGCGGACCTCTGCACCCAGTGCGGCAAGTGCGCGCTGGTCTGCCCGCACGCGGCGATCCGCGCCAAGGTTTTCGATGCCGGGCTCATGGAGGATGCACCGCCGACCTTCAAGGCCGAGCCCACCCGGAGCAAGGATTACCCGGAGGGCACCCTGATGAGCTACCAGGTGGCCCCGGAGGATTGCACCGGCTGCACGCTCTGCGTGGATATCTGCCCGATCCGGGACAAGTCCAATGCCAGCCACAAGGCCCTGAACATGGCGCCGCAGGCGCCGCTGCGGGAGGCCGAGCGCGACAACTGGCGCTTCTTCACCGGCCTGCCCGAGTACCCGCGGCCGGCGCTGAAGACCGGAACCATTCCCGGCGCTATGGTGCTCGAGCCCCTGTTCGAATTCTCCGGCGCTTGCGTGGGCTGCGGCGAGACGCCTTATCTCAAGCTCGCCAGCCAGCTTTTCGGCGACCGCATGGTGATCGCCAATGCCACCGGCTGTTCCTCCATCTACGGCGGCAACCTGCCGACCACGCCGTGGAAGGCCAACGCTGAAGGGCGCGGCCCGGCCTGGAACAACTCGCTGTTCGAGGACAACGCGGAATTCGGCCTCGGCATGCGCATGGCCATCGAGCAGCAGGCCGTTCACGCGCGCGAGCTGTTGACGGCGCTCCGGGACCGGCTGGACACGGCCCTGGTGGACGCGATCCTCGGCGCCGACGAGAGCGACGAGGCGGGGATCTTCGAGCAGCGGCAACGGGTCGCCACCCTGCGCGAGGCGCTGGCGGGGCTCGACGGCGAGTTGGCGGCAAACCTCGCGGAGCTGGCGGAGAACCTCTGCCGCAAGTCGGTCTGGTGTGTCGGCGGCGACGGCTGGGCCTACGATATCGGCTTCGGCGGTGTCGACCACGTCCTCGCCTCCGGACAGGACGTCAACATCCTGGTGCTGGACACGGAGGTCTACTCCAACACCGGTGGCCAGACCTCCAAGGCGACGCCGCGGGGGGCCGTGGCCAAGTTCTCCGCCGGCGGCAAGGCGGTGGCCAAGAAAGACCTCGCCCTGCTCGCCATGGAGTACCCCGAGGTCTACGTGGCTCACGTCGCCTACGGCGCCAAGGATACGCAGACGCTGAAGGCCTTCCTCGAAGCCGAGGCGCACCCGGGGCCGTCGCTGATCATCGCCTTCAGCCCCTGCATTGCCCACGGTGTCGACCTGTCGAACAACCACCACCAGCAGGATCTTGCGGTGAAGAGCGGCCACTGGCCCCTGTTCCGCTTCAACCCGGCGCGGCTTGCGAACGGGCAGAATCCGCTGCAGCTGGACTCGAAGGCGCCCAGCGTCCCCTACCGGCAGTACATGGAGTCGGAGACCCGCTTCAGCATGCTCTGGCACAGCCACCCGGATGACGCCGAGGCCTTCGCGGCCCAGGCGCAGCAGGAGATCGACACGCGCTTCGAGCACTACCGGCAGCTGGCCGCGCTGGACTGGAGCGAGGGGGAGACCCTGAGCGCGGCAAAGGCGCAGCGCCGCAAGCAGGTCGACAGCAGCGCGGCTTCCGCCACGAGCAAGGAGGGCGAGTGACATGGCAGACCTGAGCAGCGTCTATCTCGGCCTACCCCTGAAGAACCCGCTGGTGCCGTCCTCGTCGCCGCTCACCGGCGATCTCGACAGCGCCCGGCGCCTGGAAGACGCCGGGGCGGCGGCTATCGTGCTGCCGTCGCTGTTCGAGGAAACGATCATCGCCGAAGAAGAGCGGCTCACGCGCTTCCTGGACGACCAGGGTATCGGGCACGGTGAAGCCGACAGCTTCCGGCCCCTGCCGGCCCGCTTCCAGGGCACCGAGGCGACCTATCTCGAGCGGCTCCGGCGGCTCAAGGAATCGCTGGAGATCCCGGTCATCGCCAGCCTGAACGGCACCACCGACGGGGGCTGGCTCGGCCATGCCACCGCGCTCGCGGAGGCGGGGGCCGATGCGCTCGAGCTGAACATCTACTATCTTGCCGGGGACCCCTCGGACACGGCCGCGAGCGTGGAGGCCCGCTACCTCGCCATCGCCCGAAGCCTGGTGGCCGCGGTAGACCTGCCGGTCGCCGTGAAGCTGTCGTCGCAGTTCACCGCGCCCCTGGACCTCGTGCAGGGCCTGGAGCGCGAGGGCGTACGCGGCGTTGCGCTGTTCAATCGCTTCTACCAGCCGGATATCGATCTCGAGACCCTCGAGGTGGTCCCGCGCCTCGCGCTCTCCACGGCGGAAGAGGCGCTACTGCGCGTGCGCTGGACGGCCATGCTGCGCGGCCACACGCGCTGCGGGATCGCCGTCACCGGCGGCTTCCACAGCGCGGACGATGCCCTCAAGGCACTGCTCGCCGGCGCCGACGTGGTGCACCTGTGCAGTGTGCTGCTGCGCGAAGGACCCGTGGCCCTGGCGGCCATGCTCGACGCCCTCGCGCGCTGGCTGGAGGAGCGCGAGTACGACTCGGTGACGCAGCTCAAGGGCAGCCTCAGCTGCCAGCATGCGCCGGACCCGGCGGCCTATGCCCGCGCCAACTACGTACAGGTCCTGGAGAACTACAGCGTGCCTGCCGGGGTGCGCTACTGAGGCCCCACCGTTAAGAGCTGGTCAACCCGTCAGCGCACCCGTAGCGCACCCGTAGCGCACCCGTAGCGCACCCGTAGCGCACCCGTAGCGCGACCGGAAGAGCAGCCTTCCACCTGCCGTCTTGACAGGGCGGATTGGGCGGTCTTTAATCAAATGCGAACTATTCGTATTACCGTTTGCATTTGAGAATGGAGACCCCGCTGTGTCGCACCCCCGCTACCCCGCCCGGCGCTCCCTCGGCGCTATCCTGTCGCGTTTCGTTGTGTTGCCTTCCCTGGTGCTGCCTGCCGTGGCGCTCGCCGCCGATGCCGGCGGGGACGTCCGGCTCGTGCCACAGCTCGAAACGGTCACGGTGGTCGGCACCCGCACCGAGCGCACCCTCGACGAGGTCGAGGCGACGATCTCGGTCTATGGCCGCGAGGATATCGAGCGGCAGGTCGTCAGGGACATTCAGGATCTCGTCCGCTACGAGCCCGGTGTCAGCGTCGGCGGCACCGGCAGCCGCTTCGGCCTGGAGGGCTTCACGATCCGCGGCGTGGGCGGTAACCGGGTGCTGACCATGGTGGACGGGATCCGGATGCCGGAGGAGTTCTCCTTCGGGCCGTTCCTGTCGGCGCGCCGTGATTTCGTGGACGTCGACACCGTGTCCCGCGTCGAGATCGCCCGGGGGCCGGTTTCGACGCTTTACGGCAGTGATGCCCTGGGCGGTGTCGTGGCGATCACCACCCGCTCGCCGAGGGAGTACCTCGCCGACGGCGACCCCGGCTACCTCGGCCTCAAGACCGGCTATTCCAGCGAAGACAACAGCTACGTGGGCGCTGTGACCGGTGCCTACGGCGGCGATCGCTTTGCCGGGCTCATCAACTACACCTACCGCAGCGGCGACGAGACCGAGACGGCCGGTAGCATCGGCGGCAACGGGCCGGGCCGCAGCGAGGCAGACCCGCAGTCCATCGACACGGAAACGCTGGGCACCAAGCTCGCCTTCATGCCGGTTGAGGGGCACGAGTTGATCCTGGGCCTCGAGCGTTTCGACAGCACCGTGGACAGCACGCTGCTGTCGGATTTCGGTACGGTCGCGCGCGGCACGGTCACCGACAGCCGCATCTCGAGCGACGAGCGGGAGCGGGAGCGCTACAGCCTCGAATACCGCTACGACAACGCCGGCGGCCTGGTGGACTCGGCGCGCGTCACGGTCTACCGGCAGTCGTCCGATACCTTCCAGGCCACCTTCGAAGAGCAGACGGCGCCGGGCTTCCGGTCCCTGCAGCGTGAACGCTTCTCGACCTTTGAGCAGGAGATCCGGGGCCTGTTCGCCCAGGGCACGCGGACGCTTGCGCTCGGCGGCATGCAGCACACGGTCACGGCGGGCATCGACTGGTACCGCACGGAGAACGAGAACATCCGCGACGGCGCCACGGTCGATGTGCTGACCGGTGTCACCCAGTTCGAGTTCAATCCCCTGCCGACCCGGGATTTTCCGAACACCGAGGTGGAGAACCGGGCGTTCTTCCTGCAGGACGAAATCGTGATGCTCGCCGGTCGCCTGCGGGTGACGCCCGGCCTGCGCTACGACGACTACCGCGCGGACGTATCGGCCGACACGCTCTACTTCGAGGGCAACCCCGGTGTGGCCCCGCCGGAGGACTACGATGACTCGGACCTCACGCTCAAGCTCGGCGCGCTGTACCGTTTTACGGACACGGTGTCGGGCTGGGCGCGCTACAGCGAGGGTTTCCGCGCGCCGCCCTACGACGACGTCAACGTCGGCTTCTCGAACTTCCTCGGCGGCTACAAGTCGATCACGGCGCCCAACCTGGAGAGCGAGACCAGCGAGGGGCTGGAACTGGGGCTGCGCCTGAACAATGACTGGGGGCAGGCACAGTTCGCGGCTTTCCGCACGGACTACGATAACTTCATCGAAGCCAACGCGCTGGCACCGGCGTTCCTTGCTACCGGCGGTGTCGACCCCAGCGATGGCCTGCTGACGTTCCAGTCCGTCAATCGCGGGGGCGTCGAAATACAGGGCCTGGAGTTCCGCGGCCGCCTGAACCTTGGCGCGCTGACGCCAGCCCTTGCCGCCCTGTCGCTGGAGACGGCCGCGGCCTGGGCCGAGGGCGAGGATGAGAACGGCGTGCCCGTCAACACGGTCGACCCCTTCAACGCCGTGCTCGGTTTGCGCTGGGCGCCGGTGCAGGCGCGCTGGGAGGCGGAACTGGTCTGGACCTATGCCGCGCAGAAGGACAGGGACGATATCGATGGCCCCCGGGTGGCGTCGGACAGCTACCACGTGTTCGATCTGCTCGCGCACGTCGACCTGCGCGACAACCTGCAGCTCGACATCGGCGTATTCAACCTGCTCGACGAGACCTACCTGCGCTGGGCCGACACCGCGGGCATCGCCGAAGTGAACAGCGGTGCGCCCAACAACCCCGAGCGCTTTACCCGGCCGGGGCGCAATGTGGGTGTGACGTTGCGGGCGAACTGGTAAAGGGTCGCGGCTAGCCGACGAACGCTCTCTCGATGACGTAGTCGCCGGCCGTGCCCTGGCTGGGGGAGACGGAAAAGCCGCGCTCGTTCAGCAGCTTTGACAGGTCTTCCAGCATGGCGATGCTGCCGCAAATCATGGCCCGGTCGCTGGCCGGGTCGAGCGGGGGCAGGCCCAGGTCCGCGGTGAGCCGGTCGCTGGCGACGAGGTCGGTGATGCGACCCTGGTGCTCGAAGGGCTCGCGGGTGACCGTCGGGTAGTAACGGAACTTTTCCCGGACGACTTCGCCCAGGTAGGGGTGCTCGGGCAGGTCCCGGGTCAGGTAGTCGCGGTAGGCGAGGTCGCTAACCTGCCGCACGCCGTGGACGAGGACCACGTGGTCGTAGCGTGCATAGGCGTCCGGGTCGCGGACGATGGCCATGAAAGGGGCGAGGCCGGTGCCGGTGGCGAACAGGTAGAGGTTGCGCCCCGGGTGCAGGTCGGTGAGTACCAAAGAGCCCACCGGCTTCTTTCCCAGCAGCACGGTATCGCCGGCCTGGATGTGCTGCAGCCGCGACGTGAGCAGCCCGTCGGGCACCTTGATGCTGAGGAACTCGAGGTGATCCTCGTAATTGGCGCTGGCAATGCTGTAAGCGCGCAGGGCCGGCTTGTTGTCCACCTCGATGCCCACCATGGTGAAGTGACCGTTTTCGAAGCGGAACGCCGGGTCGCGCTCCGTTGCAAAGCTGAACAGCCTGTCATTCCAGTGGTGTACCCAGGTGACCCGGGTGGCTTGTACCGCTGCCATGTCCTGCTCCCTGCCTGTTCTCTAGAGAGGCCGTAGCGCCCCCGTTGCTAGCTACGTTGCCCGCGGCGCTGTGGGTCAATGTAAACGAGAATAGTTTACCCCGCACGGGAGCCGGCCGCCCCGCGACTGGACGGCCCTGCGCCAGGCTCCTAGACTCCCAGTCCATAACGATAACGGGCCAGCCTCGGAGGCCATATGCAGTACGACCTCAAGATCACCGGCGGCACGGTCTACGACGGCGATGGCGGCGAGCCGCGCCAGGCCGATATCGCGGTGCGGGACGGCGTCATCGTCGCCGTGGGTGACTGCCCCGGCGAGGCCCGGGAAACGCTGGACGCCAGCGGCCATATCGTCACGCCGGGCTTCATCGACCTCCATACCCACTACGACGGGCAGGTGTCCTGGGATCCGGAGCTGCGCCCCAGCATCAATCACGGCGTCAGCACCGTGGTCATGGGCAGCTGCGGTGTCGGCTTCGCGCCGGTGCGCCGCGAGGACCGGGACAAGCTCGTGCGCCTCATGGAAGGCGTGGAGGACATTCCCGGCATCGCCCTGACCGAGGGCATGAGCTGGGACTGGGAGAGCCTGCCCGACTACCTCGACGCCCTGGAGCGCAAGCCGCACGCCATCGATTTCGCCGTGCAGGTCACGCACGATCCGCTGCGCGTCTACGTCATGGGTGAGCGGGCGGTGTACAACGAGGCCGCGACGCCGGAAGACATCGAGGCCATGCGCCGGCTGACCCGGGAAGCGCTGGAGGCGGGCGCCATCGGCTTTTCCACCGGGCGCTCGGACGTGCACCGCAGCGCCGACGGCGATTGGACCCCGTCCTCCGAGGCAACCGCCGAGGAACTCGCGGGCATCGCCGCCGCCTTCCAGGGCCTCGACCACGGCGTGCTGCAGGCGGTCAACGACTTTGATCTCGAGCGGGAGGGCGACGCCTTCGACCGCGAGTTCGATATTCTGGAAACCTTTGCCCGCGGTGCCGGTGGCCGGCCCTTCTCCCTGTCGCTGATGCAGCGTGACTTCGCCCCGGACCAGTGGCTGCGAATTATCGAGCGCGCCGAGCAGGCCCATGCGAACGGCCTCGATATCCGCCTGCAGGTGGCGCCCCGGGGCATCGGGGTGATCACCGGGCTGCAGTGCACCTTCCACCCCTTCATCGGTTTCCCGAGCTACAAGGCCATCAGCCAGCTGCCGCTGGACGAGCGCGTTGCGCGTATGCGCGACCCCGCCTTCAAGCGCCGGCTCCTCGCCGAAGAAAGCGAGAAGCTGGCGGGAGACGGCACGCCGGTGCCGCCGATCGTCGATGCGCTCATGGCCGCCATAGATTACGTCGCCAGCAAGACCTTCCTGCTCGGCGACAACCCGGACTACGAGCAGACCGCAGAGACTTCCGTGCTGCACATGGCCGGGGAGCGCGGCATCCCCGCCCTCGAGATGATCTACGACCTGCTCCTGGAGGACGAGGGCAGGGCGCTGCTTTACTTCCCGATCTACAATTACACCGAGATGAGTTTCGACAACCTGCACACGATGATGCAGCACCCGCTGTCTATCATGGGCCTGTCGGACGGCGGCGCGCACGTGGGCACGATCTGCGACTCGAGCTTCCCCACTTACCTGCTCAGCTACTGGACCCGGGACCGCGAGCGGGGCGCCCGGCTGCCGCTGGCCGATGTCGTGCGCCGGCTGACGGCAGATATCGCCGATTACGCCGGGCTCAACGACCGCGGCCGGCTGCGGCCGGGCCTCAAGGCCAATATCAACGTGATCGATTACCAGCGCTTGCGCCTGTTCGCGCCGCGCATGGTGCAGGACCTCCCGGCGGGCGGTCAGCGGCTGCTGCAGGATGCCGCGGGTTACCGGGCGATCATCGTCGCCGGAGAGACTGTCGTGGCCGACGACCGGGTAACCGGCGCGCTGCAGAGCGCCGCCTGAGGCGGCGTCGCGAAAGCGTCATAGTTCACTGCTACAACTTGCTGCTACAAACGGGGGATGCCCCCATCAACGAGGAGATAGTCAATGATTCGTCCTTTCTTTGCCGCGGCCGTGGCCGCGCTGTGCCTGGCTTTTGCGCTGGGTTCCGGTGCTGCCCAGGCAGACGACGCGGCCCTGGAGCGCGTGCTCGAGAGCCGCACCCTGGTCGTCGGCATGTCCGGCGACCAGCCGCCCATGAACGCGGTCAACCGCGAGGGCAACTTCATGGGCCTGGACGTGGACCTCGCCAGGGCCCTCGCCAACGCCATGCGCGTGGACCTGCGTATCGAAAAGATGCCCTTCGGTGAGCTCATGGGCGCGCTGGAGAAGGGCGCGGTCGACCTGGTCATCTCCGGCATGGCGATCACACCGGAGCGCGCTGTCGACGCCACCTTCGTCGGCCCGTACATGCTCTCCGGGAAGTCCATTCTCACCCGCGGCGACGTGGTGGAGCGCTTTGCCACCGGCGACCTCGCCAGCCAGGACGTCAAGCTCGCGGCGCTGGCCAACTCCACCAGCGCGACCTTCGTGCGCGAGGCGGCGCCGAACGCCGAACTCGTGGAGGTGGACGACTACGCCAGCGCCGTGGCCATGATCCAGGCCGGCGAAGTCTCGGGGCTCGTGGCGGACATGCCGACCTGCCTGCTCGCGGTCATGCGTCATCCCGATGCCGACCTGGTCACCCTGGACGAGCCGCTCACGGTAGAGCCCCTGGGCATCGCGGTGAACGCCGGGGACGCGCAGTTTGCCGACCTCGTCGACAACTACCTCGACGCCTACGAGCGCACCGGCCTGCTCATGGCGCTGCGCCAGAAGTGGATGGAAAACAGCGGCTGGATCGCGGCGCTGCCCTGACCCCGCCGGCGGTGCCCGGCGCAGGCCGGGTACCGCTTACTGCTTGACGGCGTCGCGCAGGATGCGCTGCTTCTGCCGGTTCCAGTCGCGCTCTTTGGTCGTGTCCCGCTTGTCGTGGGTCTGCTTGCCGCGGGCCAGCGCAACGCGCGCCTTGACGAGGTGCTTCTTCCAGTAGAGCTGCGTGCACACGCAGGTCTGCCCTTTCTGCGCCGTCGCGGCCAGGATCCTGGCCAGTTCCTTCTTGTGCAGCAGCAACTTGCGGGTACGCGACGGGTCCGCCGCCGTGTGCGCCGACGTGGTATCCAGCGGGGTGATCTGCGAGCCCAGCAGGAAGGCCTCACCGTCCTTCATGAGGACGTAGGAATCGGTAAGCTGAACCTTGCCGGCGCGAAGGGCCTTCACCTCCCAGCCCTCCAGGGCGATGCCGGCCTCGAAGGTCTCGAGGAGCTCGTAGTCGAAGCGGGCGCGCTTGTTCTGGACAATGACGTTATCGGGCGTTTTGCGTTTCTTTTTTGACATGGGGCGGCATTATACGTAGCGCCCCCGGCGGGGGAACGTGAATGTTGCTCTTTTCACCGGCAGGCCCGGGCTGCAGGCTGTCCGGGCGCGACGCTACCGGCCCCGCTTCTCGATACTGTGAACAAGGAGTTCCACCGCAACCGTGCAGTTTCCCGACCCCCCAGGTGCCTGGCACTCGCGCTCGACCTTCGTGTTTGCCCTGGTGGGGGCCGCGGTCGGACTCGGCAATCTCTGGCGCTTTGCCTACCTGCTCGGCAGCCACGGTGGCACGCCGTTTCTGCTGGCCTACCTGGCAGGGTTGCTGCTGATGGCGGTGCCCGTGGTGATCGCCGAGGTGGCCATCGGCAGCCTTGGCCGGACCGCGCCACCCATGGCCTGGGCTTCCTCGGCGCGGCGCGCGCGCCTCGGCGCCGGCTGGGGGGCGTGGGGGTTGCTCGCGGCGGTCACGGCCCTGGCCGTGCTGGGCTACGGGGCCGTGGTGGGCGGCTGGTCCCTCACCTACGCCTGGCACCTGGCGCGGGGTACCTTCGCCGCGGCCAGCCCCCGGGACGTGAGCGGGTTCCTCGACGGCCTGCTCGCCGCCCCCTTTCGCATGTTGGCCTGGCAGTCCCTGTTCCTCGCGGCGGCCATTGCCGTTTCCGCCGCGGGGGTGCGCCGTGGTCTCGGTGCCCTGGCCTGGGTGCTGGTGCCGTCGATCATGGCGCTGTTCTGGCTGCTCATCGACTTTGCCCTCGCCCACGGCGACCTGGCGGCCGCGCAGGCCTTCCTCTTTTCCACCCAGCCGCTGGATTTTCACGGTGACGCGCTGCTCGTCGCCTTCGGCCAGGCCCTGTTCACCCTCGGCGTGGGGCTGGGCGTGGGCATCAGCTATGGCAGCTACGCCCCGTCACGGCTGCCTCTCGGCCGCTCCGTGCTCGCCGTTGCGGTGTTCGACTTCGCGGCAGCGCTCGCCGCAGGTATCGCCGTCTTCCCGGTCGTCTTTGCCAACAACATCGCGCCCGACATGGGGCCCGGACTGCTCTTCGTCAGCCTGCCCTATGCCTTCGGCAACCTGCGCGAGGGCGATGCCTACGGCATGCTCTTTTTCCTGCTTGTCGCGCTGGCCGCCCTGGGTACGGCGGTCGCGCTCCTCGAGCCGGCCGTCGCCACGCTCTGCCAGCGCCTGCGCTGGCGGCGCTGGCAGGGCGCGCTCGCCGCGGGCCTTGCCGCCTGGCTGCTGGCGCTCGCGGTGGCCTTCTCCCTGGTCCCCGGCTCGCCGCTCGCGGGCCTCCTGCCGCTGCTCGAGCAGGCCACGACGGCCTGGCTGATTCCCCTCGGTGCGCTCGCCGCGGCGACTTTCGTCGGCTGGTGCATGGACCCGGCGTTCCTGCGCCGGGTGCTGTACCGCGAGCCGGACCATTTCTTCCGCGCCTGGCTGCTGCAGCTGCGTTTTGTTGCCCCGCTGGGGCTGCTTATCGTATGGTTCTGGCTCGCCGTGTCGGGCTCCTGACCGGCGCTCCGAATTCACGGATTGCAGCTACGGACCGCAGCATGCCCGCCATCAACCGAAGCGCCCTGTTGCCCTACACCCAGCGCCAGCTGTTCGACCTCATCAACGATGTCGAGGCGTACCCGCAGTACCTGGAAGGCTGCGTGGGCGCGCAGGTGCTGCACCGGGACGACGCCAGCATGGAGGCGCGTCTCGACCTGTCCCGCGGCGGCATCGCCCAGAGCTTCACCACCCGCAACCGGCTGCTGGCACCGGAGAGCATCGTCCTCGAGTTGAAGGAGGGGCCCTTCGAGCGCTTTGCCGGTCGCTGGCACTTCCAGGCGCTCGGCGACGCCGCCTGCAAGGTGACCCTGGAGCTCGACTTCGCCGTGCGCTCGAGCCTGCTCGGGGCGGCCGCCAGCCGGCTTTTCGACCGGGTAACCAACAACCTCGTGGACGCGGTCGTGCGTCGCGCCAGGCAGCTGTACGGATGACCGCAGCAAAGAAGGGCGAAGGTGAGCTGATCGCCGTCGAGGTGGCCTACGCGCTGCCGGAGCGCCAGCTGATCGTGCCGCTCGAGGTGACCGCGGGTACGACGGCCCTGGAGGCCGCGCAGCAGTCGGGTATCGAGCAGGAGTTCCCCGGGCTGGTGATCGACGCGGGGACGAACCTCGGCATCTTCGGCCAGGCCGTGCCGCCACAGCAGGCGCTCAGGCCCGGGGACCGGGTGGAAATTTATCGACCCCTGAAGGCCGACCCGAAAGCCGCGCGCAAGGCGCGGGCGGAAAAGGCGAAGGCGCGTCGCGCCGGCGAAGAAACCGCTAGAGAGAGCGGGCCCGGCGGTGAAGGGGGCGGCGAGCCCTAGCTGGCATCCCCGGCGGGCGTCTCTGCGGTCCCGGTGCCTGTTTCCGCAGCGCCCGCCGCCCAGGCCGGCAGGTAATCCCCTTTCACGTCGACCAGCCGGTCGCCGTCGAAGTAGACCGTGACCATGGCCTTGCGGATGATCTCGTCACCGAGCTTGATCTCGTAGGGATAGTCCCAGCGGTTCTGGTCAAAGGTGTCCTCCACGAGCGGTGTACCCAGGATGAAGCGGACCTGCCGGCGGCTCATGCCGGGCTCGAGCTGGTCGATGATGTCCTGGGTGATGATGTTGCCCTGCTCGATGTTGATCTTGTACACGCCGGGGAAGCCCACAAAGCCACAGGCGGTAACGGACAGGAGGAGCAGGGTGGCGATGAGGACGCGCATGGGGCGGTGCTTTCCCTCGGAAATCAAGGGTGGCATCATACCGGCACGCGTCAGACCAGAGAACCCCCGACCATGGCTCAAGAAAATCAGGAGCTGCGCAACGCCGGCCTGAAAGTCACGCTGCCGCGCGTGAAAATCCTGCAGATTCTCGATGCCGCGGAGGAGCGCTCGCAGCACATGAGCGCGGAGGACGTGTACCGCGCCCTGCTCGACGCCGGTGACGACGTGGGCCTCGCCACGGTCTACCGGGTGCTCACGCAGTTCGAGTCAGCGGGTCTCGTGACCCGGCACAACTTCGAGACCGGCCACTCGGTGTTCGAGCTGGCCAAGGGCGAGCACCACGACCACATGGTCTGCGTCGATACGAACGAGGTGATCGAGTTCCACGACGAGGTCATCGAGGAGCGGCAGCAGCAGATCGCCGATGCGCACGGTTACGAACTCGTGGACCACTCCCTGGTCCTGTACGTGCGCAAGAAGGGCCAGGGCGGGGACTGACCCTCGACCGGGTTCCGACCTGGCCTCGCCGGCAGCGTCAGCCCGCCGCCGCCTCCGCCAGCATCTCCCGCGCGTGGGCCAGGGTCTGCGCCGTCACTTTCACACCGCCGAGCATCCGCGCCACTTCCTCGACCCGGCCGTTGTCGTCCAGCACGGCCAGCGCCGTGCGCACCGCTTTGCGGTCACCTTCCTTGCTGACCTTGAGCTGCCGGTGCGCCTGGGCGGCGACCTGCGGCAGGTGCGTCACGCACAGCACCTGGCGCTCCTGGCCGAGACGCTTCAAGAGCCGTCCGACCACTTCGGCGACGGCACCGCCGATGCC
>CAJWWA010000002.1 GCA_913048495.1 uncultured Halieaceae bacterium | reverse complement strand
CGCGTCTGCAGCGGGGGGTACCGAGGCGGGGGGGCTGTCGCCACCACCACCACCGCCGCCCCCGCCGCCCCCGCAGCCCGCGAGCAGTAGCAGCAGCGCGAGCACGCCGCCGCAAAGCAGTCTTTCGGCCATGGCGTTCGTCCTCCTGCGCTGCCCCGGGTGCCGCTGTGCCTGGTCCCTTCTACGGCGCTGTGCCGGGATTCCGTCGCTGCCCGTGCAGGGCGGGCCCGGGCAGGCTATGCTGACGGCCAACCCGGACCGGAGCCCGCCCATGGAGTTTACCGCGCTCGTCACCCTGCTGCTGCTCGCCCAGTACCTCGCCTTCGCCATGCTCGTGGGCCGCGAACGGGTGCGCCACGGCATCGAAGCGCCGGCCTGCAGCGGTCACCCGGACTTCGACCGCGCCTACCGCGTGCAGATGAACACGCTGGAACAGCTGGTGATCGTGCTGCCGGCGCTGTGGATCACGGCCTGGTGGTTCACGGTACCCCTGGTCGCACCGCTCCTCGGCCTCGGCTTTTTCCTCGGCCGCATCCTCTACCGCAACAGCTATGTGAAGGACCCGGCGAAGCGCGGGCCGGGCATGGGCATCGGCATGCTCTGCCAGCTCGGGCTGCTGGGCTGCGCGACCTGGGCCGTGGTTACCCGGCTCTAACGCTCGGGCCGGGGGTGCCACCGGGCCCGCCGCTGGCCGCTCCACGGAGCCTGTGATAGGGTTTTTAAAAGGGCGTTCGCCACTGGCGGGCGCGCAACCCTGAGTATTTCCCCACAGGAGGAACCAGCGGCGCGGGTCGCGGTGGCGGGGTGCGGCCCCGATACCGACCGGCCGGAAGGCGCCAAGCGTTATGCTTCTAGCCACAGACCTCGACGGCACCTTTCTAGGCGGCGACCAGGAGGGTCGCCTCAGGCTCTACCAGCTCATCGCCGCCCACCCCGGCATCGACCTGGTCTTCGTGACCGGTCGCGGCCTGGAGCACGTCCTCCCGCTCCTCGCGGACCCGACCATCCCCCAGCCGGACTACATCATCAGCGATGTCGGCGCGACGGTGGTTCACGGTGCGACCCAGCAGCCAGTGCTCGCCCTGCAGGAACCGATCGACCAGCTCTGGCCGGGCGAACACGTCGTGGCGGAGGCGCTGGCGCGCTTCGCGGAGCTGCAGCGGCAGGAGGTGCCGCAGGAGCGGCGCTGCTCCTACTTCTGCGAGGAGCACCACATCGACGACGCCGTGCGCCGCACCGTCGCGGAGCTCGGCTGTGACCTGCTCTTCTCCGCCGGCAAGTACTTCGACGTGCTGCCCAAGGGCGTCAACAAGGGCCGCACGCTGACGCGGCTGGTGGCGCACCTCGGCCTTGACCCGGAAGAGGTGATGGTCGCCGGCGATACGCTGAACGACCTTTCCATGTACGAGCAGGGCTTCAAGGGCGTTTGCGTGGGCGACTCGGAGGAGGGCCTGCTGCTCGCCACCCAGGAGCTCGCCCGGGTTTACCATGCGCGCGAACCGGGCGCCGGCGGTATCCTCGAGGCCTTCCACTACTTCGGCTTCCTCGGCAGCGAAGGCGTCGATGCAGAGCTGCAGGCCGTGAGCCGGACGGGCAAGTCGGACCTGGTCATCGTCTACCACCGTCTGCCCTACGAGGAGTTCGTCGAGGACGGCGAGCGCAAGCGGCGGCGGCCGAAGTCGCCGAACGGCATCCTGCCGACGCTGCTGTCGTTCTTCGCCGACGGCCGCGCCGGCTCCTGGGTGGCCTGGGCCATCGACGATCCGGACCTCGGCCCCTTCGAGGTGCACACGGATGTCGACCTCGAGCGCTACCCGAAGCTGGTGGCGGCGCGGGTGGCGCTCTCCGCGGCGGACGTCGACATCTTCTACAAGCGTTTCTCCAAGGAGGCCTTCTGGCCGACGCTGCACACGTTCTGGGAGCGGGCGAGCTTTCACGAGGAGCACTGGAACGTCTTCCTCGACGTTAACCGGCGCTTTGCCGAGCGCGCTGCCGCCGAGGCCGCCGAGGGCGCGGTGATCTGGATCCACGACTACAACCTGTGGATGGTGCCCGCCTACCTGCGCGAGCTGCGCCCGGACCTGACCATCGCCTTCTTCCACCACACCTATTTCCCGTCGGCGGACGTGTTCAACGTGCTGCCCTGGCGCCGGCAGATCGTCGGCAGCCTGCTGCAGTGCGACTACATCGGTTTCCACATACCGCGGCAGGCAGAGAATTTCGTCGACGTGGCCCGGGGGGTGATGCCGATAGAAACGCTCGAGAAGGTCAACTGCGCGCCGCGCTTCTTCACCTACGGCTGCGCCGTGGGCCTCGAGGAAATGACGTCCGAGATCGAGGTCGCCGGGCGGCGCATCGGCCTGGGCGCGCACCCCGTGGGCCTCGATCTCGGCCGCGTGCAGGGCGCCCTGGACGACGAGGCGGTGCAGGCGCGCATCGGCGAACTGCGCGAGGAACTCAAGGGTCAGAAGCTCGTGCTGTCGGTGGAGCGACTCGATTTCACCAAGGGCATCCTCGAGAAGCTCATCGCCTGGGAGACGCTGCTGGAGGAGAACCCGGAACTGCGCGGCAAGGTCACGCTGGTGACCATCTGCGTCCCGGCGGCGCAGGGCATGACGATCTACGACGAACTGCAGACGCAGATCGAGCAGACCGTCGGCCGCATCAACGGCCGCTTCGCGCAGATCGGCTGGATGCCGCTGCAGTTCTTCTTCCGCAGCGTGCCCTTCGAGCAGCTCGTGGCCTACTACGCCGTGGCCGACGTCATGTGGATCACCCCGCTGCGCGACGGCCTCAACCTGGTCGCCAAGGAGTATGTCGCGACCCAGGGCAAGACCGGCGGCTGCGGGGTGCTGGTGCTCTCCGAGTTCGCGGGCGCCGCCGCGGAGCTGCGCGGCGCCATCCTCACCAACCCGCACGACCCGCACGAACTGGTCACCACCTGCTACCTGGCCCTGACCCTCAGCCGCGACGAGGCCCGCAGCCGCCTGGCGGAGGCCTTCGACTCGGTGCGCTACTACGATATCGCGCTCTGGGGCAGCGAGTTCATGGCCGCCGTGCGCGCGCACGCCCGCGGCGGCTGACCGGGCGCAGAGAACCGGGGAGACGACGCCATGGCGCTGCGCAACGCGGTACAGCTCATCTGCTACCCGGACCGGCTGGGCAAGAACCTCAAGGACCTGCGCCGCGTCATCGACCGCCATTTCGCGGACGCCATCGGCGGTGTGCACCTGCTGCCCTTCTACCCGTCCAATGCCGATGCCGGCTTCTCGCCACTCACCCACAAGGAAGTGGACCCGCGCTACGGCGACTGGGAGGACATCGAGGGCCTCGCCGCCGACTACGACCTGTGCGTGGACCTCACCATCAACCACATCTCCGACGAGTCGGTGGAATTCCGGGATTTTCGCGAAAAGGGTTTCGCATCGCCCTGGGCCGACCTGTTCGTGGACGTGGACAAGCTCGGCGAGATTACGCCTGACGACCTCGCGAAGATCCACATCCGCAAGGAGAAGGAGCCGTTCCGTGAAGTGGTCTTCGACAACGGCGGCAGCGCGCGGGTGTGGTGCACCTTCACCGAGCACCAGGTCGATCTCAACTACGATGCGCCGCTGGCCTACCGCCTCATGGAGGACTACATCACTTTTCTCACGGCCCGCGGCGCGAAACTCCTGCGCCTCGATGCCTTCGGCTACACCACCAAGCGCATAGGTACCAGCTGTTTCCTGGTCGAGCCCGATGTCTACCGGCTGCTCGAGTGGGTGAACGGCGTGGCGAAGGCGCACGGCGCGGAGTGCCTGCCGGAAGTCCACGACCACTACAGCTACCAGTACGCGCTCAGCCGCCGCGACATGCGACCCTACGGCTTTGCGCTGCCGCCGCTCCTGCTCTACTCGCTGCTCGACGCGAACAGTACCCACCTGAAGCAGTGGCTGCGCATGTGTCCGCGCAACATGATCACGGTGCTGGATACGCACGACGGCATCTGTATCCCGGACGTGGAGGGCATTCTGCCGGAGGACAAGCTGAAGGTCCTGATCAACAACATCGACGCGCGCAGCGCCGACCCGATCCTGCGCAAGTCCGCCGCCAACATCCACAGCGTCGGCGCGATCTACCAGCTCACCTGCACCTATTACGATGCCCTGATGCAGAACGACGATGCCTATATTGCCGCGCGGGCGATCCAGTTCTTTACCCCGGGGATCCCCCAGGTCTATTACGTCGGGCTCCTGGCCGGCTGCAACGACACGGGGCTCATGGAGCACACCGGGGAGCTCCGCGATATCAACCGCAGCTACTACAGCCTGGACGGCGTCGACCGGGCGGTGCAGCAACCCGTGGTCCAGCGGATGCTGGCGCTGATGCGCTTTCGCAACCGTCACCCGGCCTTCGATGGCAGCTTCGAACTGCTCTATTCGAACGATTCGAGCGTGGCCATGGCCTGGCGTTCGGGCGAGCACTTCTGCGAACTGTTCGTGGATCTGAACTTCAAGACCAGCACGATCACCTGCAGCGACGAGGAATCGCTGGCGGCCGTCAGTTTCCGGGCCTGAGGCGCGCGACCGGGGTCATCGCCGCCGGGTGAAGGCACTGGCGCCCCCCCGGCGGGGGTGGCAGCATAGGTGCCTGTGTCAATGACGGGAACCTTCCATGCGCCTGCTCTCCGCCATCCTCGCCTGTTCTTTCCTGCTCCCGGCGCCGTTTGCCCGCGCCGACGACCCGCTGCTGCCGCCCCAGGTGCGCGCGACCGCGGACGGGCTCATCGCCGCGGCCCGCGGTGACGCGCTGGCGATGGAGCTGGTGACTTCGCTGACCACGGAGGTCGGGCCCCGCCTCGCCGGTACGGCCCAGGAGGCACGGGCGCGGGACTGGGCCGTGGCCCAGCTCACCGACCTCGGCTTCGCGAATGTCCGCGTCGAGCCCTTCGAGGTGCCGCTTTGGGTGCGCGGGGACGAACGTGCCGAGATCGTCGAGCCCTTCCCGCAGCCCCTCGCGGTGACTGCCCTGGGCGGCAGCACGTCCACGGGCCCTGGTGGTGTGGCCGGCGAAGTCGTCGCCTTCCCGTCCCTGGCGGCGCTGCAGGCGGCGCCCGACGGGTCGCTCGCGGGGCGCATCGTCTTCGTCGATGAGCCCATGACGCGCACCCAGGACGGGTCCGGCTACGGCGTGGCGGTCGCCAAGCGCCGGGCCACGGCCTACGAGGCGGAGCGACTCGGCGCCGTCGGCGCCCTGATCCGTTCTGTGGGCACCGATTCGCACCGCTTCCCCCACACGGGCCAGATGCGGCGCCTGACCGAGGGCGCCGGCGGCGGCGTGCCGACCGCGGCGCTCTCTGCCCCGGATGCGGACCAGCTGCGCCGGGCGCTCGCCCGCGCCGGTAGCGTTACGGTCCGTCTCGTGCTGACCCCGCAGCTGCTGCCGCCCTCGCGCTCGGGGAACGTGGTGGCGGAGATTCCCGGACGGGAGGCCCCCGGGGAGATCGTGCTCGCCGGCGCGCACCTCGATGCCTGGGATCTCGGTACCGGTGCCGTTGACGACGGCGCCGGCGTCGGCATCGTGGTGGCTGCCGCGCGGCTTCTCAAGGCGCTGCCGGAAGCGCCGCGGCGCACGGTACGCGTGGTGCTGTTCGGGGCCGAGGAAGTCGGCCTGGTCGGTGCAAAGGCCTACGCGGAGCGGCACGCGGAGGCGCTGGACCGGCACGTCATCGCCGCGGAGTCAGACTTCGGCGCCGGTCGCATCTGGCGCTTCGATACGGCAGTCGGGCCCGAGGCGCTGGCCACCACGGCCGCGATCCGCAACGTGCTCCACCCGCTGGGCATCGGTCCGGGCAGCAACACGGCCAGCGGCGGGCCGGACCTCAAGTACCTGCGCGAGGCCGGCGTGCCGGTGGTCGGGCTGATCCAGAACGGCTGGGACTACTTCGACCTGCACCACACCCCGGACGATACGCTGGACAAGATCGAGCCGGCCGCGCTGGCGCAGAACGTGGCCGCCTATGCGGCCTTCCTCTACCTCGCCGCCGAGGTCGAGACCGACTTCCGGAACTGAAGCGCCGCCAGTGTCCTGAGCCGGGACACTAGAGCCCGAGGGTTTCCCGGGTCCGCGCGAAGGCGTCGAGGGCGCGGTCGATGTCGTCGTCCGTGAGCGCGGCGGACATCTGCGTGCGGATGCGCGCCTTCCCTTTCGGCACCACCGGGTAGGAGAAGGCCACCACGTACACGCCGAGCTTCAGCATCTCGTCGGCAAAGCGCCCGGCGAGCGCCGCGTCGTGCAGCATCACCGGGACGATCGGGTGCTCCCCGGGCAGCAATTCGAAGCCCTGCCGTTCCAGCCCTTCGCGGAAGCGCGCGGTGTTGTTCGCCAGGTGCTCGCGCAGCGCCGGTTCCTCGTCGACCAGGGCCAGCGCCTTGATCGCCCCGGCCACGACCGGCGGGGCGACGGTGTTGGAGAACAGGTAGGGGCGCGAGCGCTGCCGCAGCAGGGCGACGATCTCGGCGCGCGCCGCCGTGTAGCCCCCGCTGGCACCGCCGAGAGCCTTGCCGAGCGTGCCGGTGATGATGTCGACCCGGTCCATGCAGCCGGTCAGTTCGTGGGTGCCCCGTCCCGTGGCGCCGACGAAGCCGGTGGCGTGGCAGTCGTCGAAGTGCACCAGGGCGCCGTAGCGCTCGGCGAGGTCGCAGATGGCATCGAGGCGGGCGATATAGCCATCCATCGAGAAGACGCCGTCCGTGGTGATCAGCTTGAAGCGGGCGCCGGCGGCGTCCGCGGCCCTGAGCTGCGCCTCCAGGTCCGCCATGTCGTTGTTGCGGTAGCGGTAGCGCTGCGCCTTGCACAGGCGCACGCCGTCGATGATGCTGGCGTGGTTGAGTTCGTCGGAGATCACCGCATCCTCCGGGCCGAGGAGCGTCTCGAACAGACCGCCGTTGGCGTCGAAGCAGGAGGGGTAGAGAATCGTGTCCTCGGTACCCAGGAAGGCGCTGAGCGCGTCCTCCAGTTCCTTGTGCAGCGTCTGCGTGCCGCAGATGAAGCGCACCGAGGCCATGCCGTAACCCCAGTCCTCGAGGCCCTGCGCGGCCGCTGCGTTCACCGCCGGGTGCTGGGCGAGCCCGAGGTAGTTGTTGGCGCAGAGGTTGAGCACCTCGCCGTCGCCGGCGACGCCCACGTGGGCCCCCTGCGGTGTGGCGATGAGCCGCTCGCGCTTGGTCAGCCCCGCCGCCTCGATGCCCTCGAGCTCGGCGGCCAGGTGTTCGCGGAAATTGCCGTACATCGTGCTGCTCCCCTTATTGCTCACCGTCCCAGTTGAGGATGACCTTGCTCGCCTTGCCGGCGTTCATGGCGGCGAAGCCGTCCTCGTAGTCGCGATAGCTCATGCGGTGGGTGATCACCGGCGACACATCGAGACCGCTCTGCACCATCACCGACATCTTGTACCAGGTCTCGTACATCTCGCGGCCGTAGATGCCCTTCAGCGTGAGCATGTTGAAGATCACGGTGTTCCAGTCAATGGCCGTGTTCTCACCGGGAATGCCGAGCATGGCGATCTTGCCGCCGTGGCACATGCTGGCGATCAGGTCATTGAAGGCGGCGCTGTTGCCGGACATCTCCAGGCCGACGTCGAAGCCCTCCTGCATGCCGAGCTCGGCCTGCACGTCGGCGAGCTTCTCGCGCGTGACATTCACCGTGCGCGTCGCGCCGAGCCGCGCGGCCAGGGCCAGGCGCTCGTCGATGACATCGGTGATGACGACGTGGCGCGCACCGGCGTGGCGGCAGACGGCGGCGGCCATCGCGCCGATGGGCCCGGCGCCGGTGATCAGCACGTCCTCGCCGAGCAGGTCGTACTGCAGCGCGGTGTGCACCGCGTTGCCGAGCGGGTCGAAGAGGGCGGCCACGTCCAGGTCGATACCGGGCTTGTGCTCCCAGACGTTGGACATGGGCAGCGCCACGTACTCGGCGAAGGCGCCGGGCCGGTTCACGCCGATACCGCTGGTGTGCGCGCACAGGTGGCGGCGCCCGGCCATGCAGTTGCGGCAGCGGCCGCAGACCACGTGCCCCTCGCCGGACACGATCTGCCCGGGGCGGAAATCGTTGACGTTGCTGCCGACCTCGACGATCTCGCCGACAAACTCGTGGCCGACGACCATGGGCACGGGGATGGTCTTCTGTGCCCAGGCATCCCAGTTGTAGATGTGCATGTCGGTGCCGCAGATGGCGGTGCGTTTGACGCGGATGAGAACGTCGTTGATGCCGACCGCCGGCTCCGGCACGGCCTCGAGGCTGAGGCCGGGCGCGGCCTCTCGCTTGACCAGTGCATCCATGGGCGTGCTCGCTGTGTTGTTCAATATAGTGGAAAATGATCCAGTATCCTGAACCCGATGCGGCGCCAATGCAAGTCCTCCGGCGCGTGGTATCGCCCGCCGGTGCTGGGCCGCCATGGTACCGACCGGGCGCGCTGGGCTATGATCGCGGGCCAGCCAGCCACCGGGATGGAGTAAGGGGAACACGCCATGGACGCCGCCGACAACCAGGCCGGAAACGAAACCGGCAGCCGTCATCAATGGAACAGCCCGGGCGACAGCGCGGCCGTCATCGAGCGCATGAACGCGCGGCGGCCGGGCTTCCTGGACCTGCTTTGCGGACACGTCGCCGCCGTGGACCACCGCGAGGCCAGCTGTACCATGCACTTCGAGATCAGCCGGGACTACTGCCACTCGGTCGACATCATCCAGGGTGGCTTCGTCACCGCCATGCTCGACGCCGCCATGTCCCACGCCGCCTTCGCCCTGGTCCCGGGGGTCAGCAACGTGGCCACGCTGGAGATCAAGGTCAGCTTCCTCGAGCCGTCCCGCGCCGGGCGCTACCACGCCGTGGGGTTTATCGATCGCGCCGGCCGCAGCACCGGCTTCATGAGCGGCAAGCTGTTCACCGCCGACGGCCGGCTCACGGCCACGGCGACGACCACGGCCCGGCTGGTGCGCGCGCGGGGGGGTGAAGCATGAAGCGCCTGCTCCTCGCCCTGGCCGCCAGCCTGCTCATCGCCGGCTGCGGCGGTGATCCGCAGGCGCCCGCCGGTGGCGGGGCCATCGCCGACTACACCCGCGGCATGCAGGCCGTGCCCGGCTTCCTGCCGTTCTACGTGGACCGGCAGGCAGGCCGCCTGTACTTCGCCATCGACCGCTTCGGCGAGGACATGATCTACCAGACCGGGCTGCCCCAGGGCGTCGGCTCCAACGACCTTGGCTTCGACCGCGGCGAGCTGGACAGCGGCCCCGCGGCGCTGGTGCGCTTCGAGCACGCCGGTGAGCGCGTGCTCCTGCACCGGCGCAACACGGCGTTCCGCGCGGTGACCGACAGCGCCGAGGAGCGGGCGGCGGTGGAGGAGGCCTTCGCCAGCTCGGTGCTCTGGGGTTTCCCGGTGGTGGCCCGCCATGACGGCGCCGTCCTGGTCGACGCGACGGACTTCCTGCTCCGCGACGCCCGCGGCCTCGCCCGCGACCTGGCGGCGAAGGAACAGGGGACCTTCACGGTGGACCCGGACCGCTCCGCCCTGTACCTGCCGCGGACCAAGGGCTTTCCGCGCAACAGCGAGTTCGAGGCGACGGTCACCTTTACCGGGGACGACCCCGGCGGCTTTCTCGAGGCCGTGGCCCCGGATCCGCACAGCTTCTCCGTGCGCATGCACCACAGCTTCGTCGCCCTGCCGGAGCCGGGCTACGAGCCCCGCGCCTACCACCCCGAGTCCGGCTTCTGGTCCTTCAGCTACCGCGACTACGCCACCCCGGTCGATGAACCGGTGACGCAGCGCTACATCCCGCGGCACCGCCTCGAGAAACGCAATCCGCGCGCCGACAGGAGCGCGCCGGTCGAACCCATCGTCTACTACCTCGACCCGGGCACGCCCGAGCCGGTGCGCAGCGCCCTGCTGGAGGGGGCGGGCTGGTGGAACCAGGCTTTCGAGGCCGCCGGCTACGAGGATGCCTTCCGCGTCGAGCTGCTGCCCGCGGATGCCGACCCCATGGACGTGCGCTACAACGTGATCCAGTGGGTGCACCGGGCCACCCGGGGCTGGTCCTACGGCTCCTCGGTGCTGGATCCGCGCACCGGGGAGATCATCAAGGGCCACGTTACCCTGGGTTCGCTGCGCGTGCGCCAGGACTGGCTCATCGCCCAGGGCATGACCTCGCCCTTCGAGACCGGGGAGGAGCCGGCAGCGGAGCTGACGGCCATGGCGCTCGCGCGCATCCGCCAGCTTTCCGCGCACGAGGTCGGCCACACGCTGGGTCTCGCCCACAACTTTGCCGCCAGCGGTCGCGACCGGGCCTCGGTCATGGACTACCCGCAGCCGCTGATCCGCCTCGACGACGCCGGCGAGGTCACGCTCGCCGGCGCCTATGACACCGGCATCGGCGCCTGGGACAAGCGCGCGATCACCTACGGCTACGGTCACTTCGGGAAAGGCAGCAAGGAGCGCGCGGCCCTCGCGGCCTTCGTGCGCGAGGGGCGGGAGGCGGGCTTCGAGTTCATCTCCGACCCGGACTCCCGCGAGGCGCGGGATTTCCACCCGCGTAGCCACCTCTGGGACAATGGTGCGGACGCGGTGGCGGAGCTCGAGCGCATGCTGTCCCTGCGCGCCGTCGCCCTCGGCCGCCTCGGCGAGCAGACGCTGCAGGCGGGCACCCCCTACTCGGCGCTCGAGGGCATCCTCGTGCCGGTCTATTTTTACCATCGCTACCAGGTCGAGGCCGTGGGCAAGTGGCTAGGCGGTGTCGACTACCGCTACGCCGTGCGCGAGCCGGGCCAGTCCTACCGCCAGCAGGCGGTGCCCGCGGCCGATCAGCAGCGGGCGCTGGAGGCACTGCTCGCAACCGTCTCGCCGGCGCAGCTTGCGCTGCCGGCCGGTCTGCGCGCACAGCTGCCGCCGCAGGCTTACGGCCACGAGCGAACCCGGGAGAACCCCGGTGGCTACATGGGTGCGCTGCCCGATCCCGTCTCCCTGGCCGAGGCCGGCGCCGCTCATACGCTCGGCGTCCTCCTGCACCCGGAGCGCCTCGCGCGGATGGCCTGGCAGCACGCCGTCGACAAGGCGCAGCCGGGGGTGGACGGCCTCTTCCGCCGCCTCGAGGCGGCGCTGGTCACGCCCGTGCACAGCGGCGAGGCGCGGCTCCTGACCCAGCGCGCCGCGGCGGTGCTGCTGGGGCACTGGCGTTCGCTGCTCACGGCCGGGGCGGTGGCACCGGAGGTCCGCGCCGAGGCGCATGCGGCGCTCGAGCGCTCGGCGCGCTTCTTCCGACGGCAGCTGCGGCCGGCGCCGGGTTACGCGGCGTTCTATGCCTACCAGCTGGCGCTGATCGAGGCGGCCGAGACCGGCGAGGGTTTTCCGCCGCCGCCCCCGGCGCGGGCGCTGCCGCCGGGATCACCGATCGGTGGCTGAAGCGACCCCGGCACCCGGGGGCAGCCGGTGAGCCTGGTGCCCCCGGGTGAGCACCTGGCCGTCATGGCGGGGCTCTTCGCCATCGCCGGCGCGGCCTTCCTGCTTGAGCGGACGCGTATCGGCGGTCACCTTACCGGGGCCGTGATCGCCATCCTCGGCGCGATCGCGGCCGCCAACCTGGGGCTCATGCCCCACGCCGCGCCGGCCTACGATTTCGTCTTCACCTACCTGGTCCCGGTGCTGATCCCGCTGTTCCTGTTCCAGGCGGACCTGCGGCGGCTGTTCCGGGAGTGTGCCCGCCTGACCGTCGCTTTCCTGGTCGCCGCCCTGGGCACGGTGGCCGGTGTGACCGTCGCCGCACTGCTGCTGGACCTCGGCAGCCTGGGCGAGGCGGCGGGGCTGGCGCCGGCGCTGCGCGAGCCCGCGGTGGCAGGGTTGTTTACCTCCACCTACGTTGGCGGCTCGGTCAACTACGCGGCGCTGGGCGAGCTGACCGGCCTCAACCGCGACGCCTCCTTTTTCTCGGCGGCGACCGCCGCAGACAACCTGTTCAGCGCCGTCTACCTCGGTTTTCTTGCCCTGGCGCCCGGCTGGCGCTGGCTCGCGCGGCGGTTCCCGGCGCACCGGGAGACCGGTGCCGCGGAGACCGGGCCGGCACCGGCGGTGACCGCCGCCACGCTGTGCCTGGCGCTCGCGACCTCGCTGGTGCTGGTCGCGGTCACCGACGCCCTGGTCGCCGGCTTCGCGCTCGACGGCTGGCGCTACGTGGTGCTCTCGGCCCTGACGCTGGTCCTGGCCACGGCGCTGCCGGGGTTGCACGAGCGCCTGGCCGGCAGCTTCGAGCTCGGGGTTGCGCTCTCCTTCGTGTTCTTCGCGGCGATTGCCGCCGGTGCCGACGTGCCGGCGATGCTCGCGGTCGCGCCACTGCTCATCGCCCTGGTGCTTATCCTGCTCACGCTGCATGCCCTGGTGACCTTCGGCCTCGGCCGGTTGCTCGGTCTCACGGTGCCCGAGCTGGTGACCGCCTCCAACGCGGCGGTGCTGGGCGCCACCACGGCGCCGGCGCTCGCCGCCACGCGCGGCTGGCACAGCCTGGTGACGCCGGGGGTGCTGGTGGGGGTGCTGGGCTACGCCCTCGGGACCTTCCTTGGCACGCTCGTGTACCGCTACTGGGGCGCTTTCCTCTGAGTCAGCCCTTGTCCGCCGCGCGGGTGACCTGGTAGCCCACGCGGGGGAAGTGCACCGCCACGGTCCCGACCCGGGGGTCCTCGCGAAGCAGGCTCAGGTGCTCCACGCTCGACTGCATGAGCACGCCGCGGACCGGGTCGAAGCCGTAATCCGTCGGCATCACCTCGACCCGCTCACCGGGCCGCAGCCCGTCCAGGGCTTCCAGGGACTGGCCCTCGGCGACGCGCGGCGACACGGCGGCCGCGGCATCGAGGGCGGCCTCCCCGCTGATCGTCTCCAGCTCGCCGTGCCCGAACTCGCGCATCACGCTCATCCACTGGCGCACGTTCGGGTAGTGGTCGAACTCGCCGGCGAGCGCGGCGTTCCGGTGCACGAACCAGCAGCAGTGATAGCTGGAGAAATCCGCCTCCGTCGGCTGGTTGCCGAACAGGAAGGCGCTGCCGGCGAGCTGGCGGTCGAGGTTGCCGAGGTGGTTGTGGAACAGGGGCAGGGCGGTCTCCGGGGGCAGGGTCAGGCTGGCGCCGCCGGCGAGCTCGGCGCGGTCGCGCAGGAAGGCTTCGGCCGCCGCCTGGTCCTGGAACAGCGGGCTCTCGGCCAGCGCCCGGGGCTGGAAGGCGACGGAGATGCAGGTGCGGAAGAAGACGCTGTCGGTCCAGCGGGCGGTCGCCGCCACCGTCGCCTCGTTCCCCGGCGGGTAGATCGTGCCGTCCGGCAGCAGCTCGTCGATGACTCGCGCGATGAGCGCCGTGTCGCAATAGATGTCGGCCCCGAGCTGCATCACCGGCGTGCGCCGGTAGCCGCCGGTCAGCGGCATGAGGTCCGGCTTGGGCATGATGACCGGGATCGTGACGGCCTGGTAGTTCGCGTGCTTGTAGCCGAGCAGCAGGCGGATCTTCTCGGCGAAGGGCGATTCCGGGTAGTGGTGCAGGATGATTTTCGGCATGATGCGGCTCTTGTGATGACGGGCAGGCCGGCGGCACCACCTGGCCGCCGCCCGTCGATACTCTTGCAGACAATGCCGGTGGCGTCCAGACGGCCGCGTCGGCCGGAGACCCGCGATGAAGCCGGAACGCGTCGCCCCCGAAACCCGCCTCGTGCACGACGTCGACACCGGCTGGGGCATCGTCGCCACGCCGGTCTACCGGGCCTCCACCGTACTCTTCGACGACGTTGCGGCGCTGCGCGCCGGCGAGGCCGACCCCCTTGACCGCCAGCGCCTCTACTACGGGCGTCTCGGCACGCCGACCACCAGGGCGCTGGAGGATGCCCTCACGGCTCTCGATGGCAGCGCGGGCGCCGTGCTGTCGCCCTCGGGCCTCGGTGCCATTGCCGATGTGCTGCAGTGCTTCCTGCGCCCCGGTGACCACCTGCTCATGCCCGACAGCTGCTACGGCCCCACCCGAAAGCTCTGCCGGGGACGGCTTTCAGACCTCGGCATCCGCACGACCTTCTACGACCCCTGCTGCGGCGAGGGCCTGCGCGACTGGCTCGAGCCGGAAACGCGCCTCGTCTTCCTCGAGTCGCCGGGGTCGGCGACCTTCGAGGTGCAGGACGTCGGCGCCATCGCCGCCGAGGCCCGGGCCGCCGGCGCCCTCACGGCCATCGACAATACCTGGGCCACGCCGCTGCTGTTCAACCCGCTCGAGCACGGGGTCGACCTCGCGATCCAGAGCGGCACCAAGTACCTGAACGGCCATGCGGACGCCATGTTCGGCGTGACCACCACGGGGGACGCGGCGCTCTACGAGCGGCTGCGGAGCTACGTCCTCGGCAATGGCGTCCACCTCGCGCCGGACGATGCCTGGCTGGCGCGCCGCGGGCTGCGCACCCTCGCCGTGCGGCTCGCCGCGCACGAGCGCGCCGGCTACGCGCTCGCCGAGTGGCTGGGGGGACGACGGGAGGTGGCGCGGGTGCTCCACCCCGGTCTGCCGGGCTGCCCCGGCCACGAGATCTTCCGGCGCGACTTCCGCGGTGCCTCCGGTCTCTTCGCCATCGTGCTCACCGGGCTCGACGAAGCGGGCCTCGCCCGTTTTCTCGACGGCCTCGAACTGTTCGGCATGGGCTACTCCTGGGGCGGCTTCGAAAGCCTCGCCCTGCCCATGATCCCGACCCGCGACCTGCCGGGCGGGCAACTCGCGCCCGGTGAGACGCTGCTGCGCCTGCACGCCGGCCTGGAGGCCGTAGACGACCTGGTGGCGGACCTCGAGGCCGCGTTCGCCCGCGGCTACCGCTGACTGAAGCCCCCGCCCTCCCAGGCGGCGACCGGCTCGTAGCGGATGCCGTCCCGTCCCCGCCGCGACTCGAACAGGGTGACCCCGCGAAAGCGGAAGGGCAGGTCGGGCGGCTCGGCCGGCGCCGGTGGCGGCACGCGGCAGCCGCGGTACAGCGTGAGGTGGGGCACGAAACGCCGGCGCTCCCGTCTTGCGCCCACCGCCTGTCCCGCGCGGCCGAGGTCTCCGGCGAGGGATTCCAGAGCCGGCTGCGGGGCCGCGGGCCCGATCCAGAGGATGCCCGGCCGCGGCCAGTAGCCGACCCGGTCGAGGCGGAGTTCACCGGTCCCGGGCAGGGCGAGATCGTCGACCGTGTCGCAGAGCGCCTCGAGGTGGCGTTCGTCCACCTCGCCGAGGAAGGCGAGGGTGAGATGGAAATTCGCGGGCGGCACCGGCCGGCCGTCCGCCGTGGCCACCCGCTGCCGCCAGCTGTCGATGGCGCGCTTGTCCCCGGCGAGCGGGTCGAGACCAAAAAAAAGTCGCATGGCGGGTTCTCGCGTCCGCGGGAAGTATCCGCTACGGTAGCGCCCCGTCAGCCCCTCGGGAAGGAGCGCCCGTGATCCTCGACGACAGCGCCCCGCGCTATCTGCCCCACTGTACCCGGCCGGAGCTGCTGGCCATGGGCCTGTCGCCCCTCGACGGCGGCAGCTGGATCGAGGTGGACACCAGCCTGGGCCGCTTCCACGCGCACAAGCAGGCACTGGCTGCCTCGGACAGGGCCGCCGTCTACCGCTGGCTGCCGGGCTCCCTGCCGGCGCAGGAAGAGTTGGCAGAGCAGCTGCTGCGCCACCTGCTGGAAGCCCATGGCGACGCCTACCGGCGCGACGGGGAGGCCATCCACTGCACGGCTGCGGGCTTTTCCGTGCCCTGGCCGCCGGCCACGGCCGATCCGCTCTGGTCCCTGTCGCTGCTGGTCGCGGAGGACCTCGTCATCATGCAGCGGGGCGACGACGGCTACCGGCTCACGGCCGCCAGCCTGTGCAGCCCCAGCCACTGGCGCCTCGCCGAGAAGCTCGGTCGGCCGCTGCGCGAGATCCACGACCCGATCCCCGGGATCCACGAGGACCTGTCGCCGCGCATCGACCGCTTCTTCGATCACCTGCGGCCAGAGCACCCCGTACAGCGCTTCAACTGGACGCTGCAGGCGGACCCGGGGCTCTTTCACCCCGCCCCGGGGAAGGCGCCGGAGGACGCGTCGTCGCCGCTCTACTACCGCGTGGAGCGGCAGACGCTGGTGCGGCTGCCGCAAACGGGCGCCGTGGTATTCACTATCCGGGTATTCCTGCACCCGCTGGAAACCCTGGGCGCCCGGCCGGGTGCCCTGTCCGCCCTCGGCGCTGCCGTTGCCGCCGCGCCGCCGGCCCTTGCGCGTTACAAGGGCTTCGATACGTTGCGTGCAGCCCTGGCCCGTTACCCTTTATCATTGGACCCGCGTCCTGCCTGCTGTAAGGATTCCCCGTGATCAACGCCCACCTGGCCGCCACCCTCGGCCCCATGCGCGCCCCGTTCCTCCTGCTCGTACCGGTCTGCGTCTCCCTCGGCTGGGCAGCGGCGGTGCACGATGGCTATGCGATCGAGCTGCCCCACCTGTTGCTGGCAGCGCTCGGGGCGCTGGCGGCGCACGTGAGCGTCAACGCCCTCAACGAGTACGAGGATTTCCGCAGCGGCCTCGACCTGCGCACCGAGCGCACCCCCTTCAGCGGTGGCACCGGTACGCTGCCGGCGCACCCCGACAAGGCCCACTATGCGCTGGTGACGGGCCTCGTCAGCCTGTTCGTGGTGGTGCTGGTGCTGGTGGGCCTCTACTTCGTCGAGCTGCGTGGCGCGGCCCTGCTCCCGCTGGGACTACTGGGCGTGGTGACGATCGTGCTCTACACGCGCTGGCTCACGCGCTCGCCGCTGCTCTGCCTGCTCGCCCCCGGGGTCGCCTTCGGGCCGCTGATGGTGCTGGGGGTGTACTTCGCGCTGACCGGTCACTACGGCGCCACGGCCGCGGCGGCTTCCCTGGTGCCGCTGTTCCTGGTCAGCGACCTGCTGCTGATCAACCAGTTCCCGGACCGCGAGGCCGACCGCTGGGCGGGGCGCAACCACCTGCTACTGGCCTGGGGTGATCGTGCGGGTATCAGCGTCTACGGCCTGTTCCTGGCCGCGGCCTACCTCTCGGTCCTGCTCTCGGTGGTTCTCGACGCGCTGCCCGGCTGGGTGCTGCTCACCCTGCTCACGCTGCCGGTCGCCGCGCTGGCGTTCCGCGGCCTCGCCCGTCATGCCGACGAGGTCCCGGCGCTGGTGCCGCACATGGCCCAGCACGTCGCCCTCACGCTGGTGACGCCGGCCCTGCTGGCGCTCGGTATCGCGCTGGGTTAGGCCGAGGGCACCTGCCCTTCGCTGAACAGGGTGATCGGGGCGGCCTCCGCCGTCTGTATGAGCAGCGCCCGCTTGCGCAGGAAGCGGCGGAAGCCGCTGTCGCCCATGCGCGAACCGCCGAGCCCGGACAGGCGGAAGGAGTTCTTCTCCACGTCGTTGACGATGCCGGTCAGGCTGGCGTCGTTGATGCTGACCGCACCGACCTCCAGCTGCTCCGCGATGGCGATGGCCTCGTCTTCCGTGCCGGCGAAGACCGCCGCGGACAGGCCGAATTCGGAGTCATTGGCGCGGCGGATCGCCTCGTCGCTGCTGTCGTAGGGAATGAGCGGGATCAGCGGTCCGAAGGTTTCCTCGCGCATGAGCTGCATCTCGTCGCTCACGTCTTCCAGCACCGTCGGCAGGCACCAGCGGCCGCCGCCGTGCCGCTCGATGCGGCCGCCGCAGAGGATTCTCGCCCCTCGGGCCACCGCGTCGTCGAGCTGGGCCTGGATCTTCTCGGCCTGCGGCGGAAAGATCAGCGGGCCGATCTGGCCGCTGTCGATGTCCGGCCAGTTGAGCTGCACGCGCTCTGCCTCCGCGACGACCTTCTCGCGGAAGGCGGGGTAGACCGCCGCCTGCACGTAAACCCGCTCCAGGGACTGGCAGGCCTGCCCGGTCATGCCGACGGCGCTGCGCACGATGGCGCGCGCGGCGTTGTCCAGGTCCGCGGAGGCCGTGACGATCGCCGGGTCCTTGCCGCCGAGCTCGAGAAAGGCGGGGATGAAGCGCCGGGCGGCGTGCGCCGCCACGATACGCCCGGTGGCGACGCTGCCGGTAAAACAGACGGCGTCCGCCTGGTCGATGACGGCGGCGCCGGTTTCCGGACCGCCGGTGACGATACGCAGGACCCTGGCGAGCGCCGGTACCTCGGTCAGCGCTTCGGCGAGGGGCACGGTGAAGCGCGGCGTGACCTCGCTGGGCTTCAGCAGGACGGTGCAGCCGGCGGCGAGGGCGGGCACGGCGTCGATGAGAGCGAGAATCAGCGGCACGTTCCAGGGGCTGATGATGCCGACCACGGGGTAGGGCACGAGTCGGTGCCGGTAGTGCACGCTGGGCACCTGTGCCGATTGCCCGCCCTGTGCCTCTGCGGCAAGTGCCGGCGCGCGCCGACACCAGTGGCCGATGAGGTCGATGGCCTTCTGCACCTCGAAGTGGGCAAAGGTGCGGCGCCCCGTGTCGATGGTGAGCGCCTCGCCGAGCTCGCCCCGGCGTGCCGCCAGCGCTTCGCCCCAGGCCCCGAGGGCCGCGCAGCGGCCCTCGACACCCAGCGCGTCCCAGGCGCGGGCCTCCTCCCGCAGGCTGCCCGCGGCGCCGGCGATCTCGTCGGCGGACCAGGCCTTGACCCGGTAGTCGACCTCGCCGGTGCGCGGGTTCGTGACCGGCAGGGTCCCGTCGCCGCCGGGGCTCATGCCGCGGCCCCCGTGAAACCGGGCGGCAGCCCTGCCGCCGCGGCAAAGCCGTAAAGTTCCTCGTCCGGCAGCGCTGCCTGCACCAGCTCGCGCACGCGGAAGAGCGCCTCGAGGTCGATGCCGGTGCGCAGGCCCATGGCCTCGAGCAGGAAGGCGAGATCCTCGGTGACGATGTTGCCCGAGGCGCCGGGGGCGGCCGGGCAGCCGCCGATGCCGCCGAGGGAGCTGTCGATGGTGGTGAAGCCGAGCTCGACCGCCTTGAGCGCATTGGCGAGGCCCTGGCCGCGGGTGTTGTGCAGGTGCACGCCGGTCAGGCGCTCGCGCCCGCAGGCGGACCAGATGCCCGTGGCGAGCCGCTCGAGCTGCCGCGGGTTGCCCATGCCCGTCGTATCGGACAGGCCGACCTCCGCCACGCCGAGATCGATGAGCTCTGCCGCCGTGCGGATGACCCGGTCCTCGGGGATCGGCCCCTCGATGGTGCAACCGAAGGCGGTGGCGAGGCCCACTTCGAAGGCGGGCCGCCGCTCCGCGGGGGTCTCGGCCAGCAGCTCGAGGCAGCGGACGATCTCCTCGCGCATCTGCACATGGGTCTTCTTCACGTTGCGCACCGAGTGGGTCTCGCTCATGGAGAACGGCATGGAGACCTTGTGCGCTCCGGCGGCGATCGCGCCCTCGAGTCCGCGCCGGTTCGGGACCAGGGCGGCGACCCGCAGGCCCGGCAGGGTGGTGGCGTAGCGGACCACCTCGGCGGTATCGGCCAGTTGGGGCAGCAATTTTGCCGGCACGAAGGAGCCCACCTCGATCTCCGGTGTCCCCGCCTCATGCTGCGCCCTGATCCAGGCCTTCTTGGCCTCCGTGGGCATGATGGAGCGAATGCTCTGGAGCCCGTCCCTCGGGCCGACTTCGCTGATCTCGATATCGATGGCCACCGTGCCTACCTCGCTGCCTGCCTTGCCGCCGCGCCCGCCGGTTCCCTCGTTGCAGCATACGCCAGCTGTTGCGCCTGCTGCCGCGGCCGCACGGGTTCGCAGTAAATGAACTAATGATATATCATAATAACAAAAGGTTGGTCGCCGGGTACAGGCGGCTGCCCGCTACACGGGACGAGGAGCAAGGCTGGCATGGCGCAGGCATCGCCCCCGCTGGAGGGAATCCGGGTCATCGAGTTCACCCATATGGTCATGGGTCCCACCGTCGGCGTCATTCTCGCAGACCTCGGCGCCGAGGTAATCAAGGTCGAACCGCTGGGCGGTGACAACACCCGTCGCCTGGGCGGTTCCGGCGCCGGCTATTTTCCCATGTACAACCGCAACAAGAAGAGCGTCTGCGTCGATTTGAAGTCGCCGGAGGGCGTCGAGGTCGTGCACCGCCTGGTGGCCGATGCCGACGTCGTCATCGAGAACTTCCGCCCCGGCGCGATGGACCGCCTCGGCTTCGGCTATGAGCAGCTGTCGGCGCTCAACCCGCGGCTGGTCTACTGCTCGCTGAAGGGTTTTCTCTCCGGACCCTACGAGCAGCGCACGGCGCTCGACGAGGTCACCCAGATGATGGGCGGCCTCGCCTACATGACCGGGCTGCCGGACCGGCCGATGCGGGCCGGTTCCTCGGTGATCGACATCACGGGCGGCATGTTCGGTGTCATCGGCATCCTCGCCGCCCTGGAGCGCCGGCACCGCACCGGCGAAGGGGAGCGGGTCACAAGCTCGCTGTTCGAGACCACGGCGTTCATGGTCGGCCAGCACATGGCGCAGCAGGCGGTCTCCGGCGAGATACCGCCGCCGATGTCGGTGCGCCGCTCGGCCTGGTCGGTCTACGACATCTTCGAGACCGCGGACGGCGAGCGCGTCTTCGTGGGTGTGGTCAGCGACACGCTCTGGCAGCGCTTCTGCGAGGCCTTCGGACTCGCCGACTTCGCCGCCGACCCGGGCCTCGCGAAGAACAACGACCGCGTGCGCCAGCGCGACCGGATCCTGCCGGTCATCGAGGCGCTGTTCCGGGACCTGGACAAGGACACGCTCATGGCGCGGCTGGAAAGCGCCGGGGTGCCCTTTGCGCCCATCAACCGTCCCGCAGACCTGTTCGACGATCCGCACCTCAACGCGACCGGTGCGCTGCAGCCGGTGACCCTGACCGACGGCGACAACGCGGGGCAGCGCACCCGGCTGCCGGCTCTACCGCTCGAGCTGCACGGTGAGAAGTTCGCGCTGCGCCGCGACATACCGCGCGCCGGCGAACATACCCGCGAGGTGCTCGCTGCGCTCGGCTACGACGAGGAGCGCATCGCAGCGCTGGTCGCCGACGGCCGGGTCGCCGCCGGCAGCTGAGTCAGCGGTAGATCCAGGGCCGGCGCTGCCGGTCCGCCTGTTCGAACGCGTCGATGTCGGCGGCCCGCTCCAGGGTCAGGCCGATCACGTCAAGGCCCTCCATCAGCATGCGCCGGTGCCCCGGGTTGATGGTGAATCCCAGCGCGCGGCCCTCCGGGTCGAGCACCTGCCCGGCCTCGAGGTCCACGGTGAGCGGCCGGCCGGCCGGGTCCCCGGCGACCGCGCCGGCAAGGCGGGCGATGGCCGCCTCGTCGAGTTCCACCGGCAGGATCCCGTTGCGGACGCAGTTGCTGTAGAAGATGCTGCCGAAGGAGGGCGCGATGATGACCCGGAAACCGTACTCGTGCAGCGCCCAGACCGCGTGCTCCCGGGACGAACCGCAGCCGAAGTTCGCGCCGGCGAGGAGAATGCTGGCGCCCCGGTAGGCCGGGTCGTTGAGGATGAAGGCCGGATCCGCCTCGCGGCTGCCGGGCAGCGTGTAGCGCCAGGCGGCGAAGAGCCCCTCGCCCAGCCCGTGCTTCGACACGCGCTTCATTTCCCGCGAGGGGATGATCGCGTCTGTGTCGATATTGTTGCGCAGGAGGGGGACGGCGATGCCCGTGTGCCGGCGCAGGGGCGAGAGCGGCTCCATCAGGCGGCCTCCACGCGGCGTTCGGCACGGGTGATATGCCCGGCGACCGCCGAGGCGGCGACGGTGACGGGGCTGGCGAGATGGGTGCGGGTGCCCGGCCCCTGGCGGCCCTCGAAGTTGCGGTTGGTGCTCGAGATGACCCGCTTGCCGGCACCGAAGGTCTCGCCGCCGGCATAAAAGCACATGGAGCAGCCGGCCTCGCGCCAGGAGAAACCGGCGTCGCGGAAGACCCGGTCGATGCCCTCGGCTTCCGCGGCCCGCTTGACGGTGGTCGAGCCCGGAACGCAGACCGCGGACACCCCGGGCGCCACGCGCTTGCCGCGCAGGAAGTCGGCGGCGGCGCGCAGGTCGCTGAGCCGGCTGTTGGTGCAGGAGCCGATGAAGGCGCCGTCGATGGGCAGCCCCGCCAGCTGCTGTCCCGGCGCCAGCCCCATGTAGCCGAGAGCCTTGCGCATGCCCTCGCGGCGCGCGGGGTCCGCCTCGCTGGCGGGGTCCGGTACCGGTTCGCCGATCGGCAGGCAGTGCTCCGGGCTCGTGCCCCAGGTGACCGTCGGCGCGATGGCCGAGGCATCGATGACCAGCTCCCGGTCGAAGCGGGCATCGACGTCGCTGAACAGCTCCCGCCAGTGCGCCCGGGCCAGGGCCAGTTCGCTCCCCGATGGCGCGTACTCGCGGCCCTCGACGTAGGCGGCGGCCGTTGCATCCGGTGCAACGAAGCCCGTGAACGCCGAGAATTCAACGGCCATGTTGCACAGGGTCATGCGCGCTTCCACCGACAGCGCGCGCACGGCGTTGCCGGCGAACTCCACCGCGTGGCCGGCGCCACCGCCCGCGCCCTCCCGGCCGATGAGGTGGAGGATCATGTCCTTGGCGGTCACACCCGGGGCCAGCTCGCCGTCGAAGGTGACGCGCAGGCTGCGGGGCTTGCGCACCCGCAGCGTGCCCGTGGCCATGGCGTGCTCCGCCTCCGTGGAGCCGATCCCCCAGGCCAGGGCGCCAAGCCCGCCGAGGGTGCAGGTATGGCTGTCCGGACACACCACCGTGCTGCCGGGCAGGGCAATGCCGAGTTCCGGCGAGATGACATGGACGATGCCCTGCTGCGGATCGCGCACATCGAACAGCCGGATGCCGGCTTCCCGGGCCGCGGCGCGGGTGGCGACGATGAAGTCCCGCCCGCTGGGCATGGCCGTTTCGTCGCCGCGCCCTGGGTAGGTGTCGACGATGTGATCCATGGTGCAGAACACGCGCCCCGGGTCGCGCAGCGCGCGGCCGGCGTCGGCGAGGCCCTGCAGCGCGATGCTGCCCGTGCGCTCGTGCAGGAAGACGCGGTCTATGTTGAGCAGGGACTCGCCATCGCCCAGGTCGGCGACGCAGTGCAGGGCCCAGAGCTTGTCGAGAAGAGTGCTTGCCATCGTTACCGGGAGCATGCGGCGGCGGGCCGCCTTGGGCAATAATGTATTATAGGTATATGAATATGACATATTGCCGGGTGCGGGTCGAGAGACCTTGATGCAGGTCAAAGCCCTCCCGGCCATAAATAACATAATGACCTATCAATAGGTCATCAGCGTGGCGCCCGGCGCCACAGGGAAGGAGGTGGCGTTGCATGACGCCTGAGATCATTGCCCTGATGGCGGCGGCAGCTTCCATCGCCTTCGTGCATACGCTGCTCGGTCCCGACCACTACCTGCCCTTCGTCGCCCTCGCCCGCGGCCGTGGCTGGTCCCTGCGCCGGGCTCTCGGTGTCACCCTGTTCTGTGGCAGCGGCCACATCGTCGGTTCCGTCCTGCTCGGTTTCCTGGGCCTGTACCTCGGCGTCCAGCTCGGCACCCTCGAGTGGATCGAGGGGGTGCGCGGCGACCTGGCGGGCTGGGCGCTGGTCGCCTTCGGCCTGGCCTACCTGAGCTGGGGCCTTCGCCGCGCGCAGCGCTCGCGCGAACACAGCCACTGGCACAGCCACGGTTCGCTGCGTCACCGGCACCCCCACGACCATCTTGCGCAACACGCCCACCCCCACACGGGACCCGATGCGCCGGAAGACGGCGTACCGCAGCGCGGTCTCGTCGCCTGGGCGCTGTTCATCGTCTTCGTCCTCGGGCCCTGCGAGCCGCTGATTCCGCTGCTCATGTTCCCGGCGGCGCGCGAGAGCGCCGCGGGTGTCGTGGCGGTCACGGGCGTCTTCGCGCTGGTGACCATCGCCACCATGCTCGGCGCCGTCGTGGTCGCGCTCTGGGGTGCGCAGCGGCTGCATTTCCCCGGCCTCGCCCGCTTCGGGCAGGCCATCGCGGGCGGCGTCGTGCTCTGCTGCGGCCTCGCCATCACCGTGCTCGGGCTCTAGGGAGAAGCGGATGAGTTACAAGGCCATCGACGCCGTCGTCAATATCTGGACCGCCGAGGCACTCTCCCACCGGCCCGGCTGGACCGACGAGTTCTTCATCGGCAAGGTCAAGGGTGAGCACGACTCCTCGGGCATCAGCCTCGAGCAGATGCTCGAGGGCATGGACGCCGCTGGCATCGAGTGCGCGTTCCTGATCGCCGCCAAGGCGGGGCGCGTCGGACTCCCGGGCTGCTACCACATGCCGCCGCGGGTCGTGGCGGACGCGGTAGCGCGCTACCCCGACCGCTTCTTCGGCCTGGTGGGTATCGACCCGTTCACCGGCATGGACGGGGTCCGTGCGCTCGAGGACGCCGTGCGCAACCTCGGCTTCATCGGCGCGCACCTCTACCCGCACTGGTTCGACCTGCCGCCGAACAACGCCCGCTACTACCCGTTCTACGCGAAGTGCATCGAGCTCGGCGTGCCGATCCAGATGCAGGTGGGCCAGTCGCTGATCTATTCGAAAGAGCATCGCTGCCGCTCCGTCGGCCGGCCCATCTACCTGGACGATATCGCCTGCGACCTGCCGGAGCTCAAGCTCATCGGCTCCCACGTGGGCATTCCCTGGCACGACGAGATGATCGCCATGGCCTGGAAGCACGAGAACGTCTTTCTCTGCACGGACGCCCACAGCCCCAGGTACTGGCCGCAGAGTGTCGTGCACTACATCAACTCCTACGGCCAGGACAAGGTCATCTTCGGTACCGATTTCCCGGTGCTGCGCTTCGAGCGCACCCTCGGCGAGATAGACGCCCTGGGCCTCAAGCCCCAGGTCCGCCGCAAGTTCCTGCGCGACAACGTGCGCCGGATCTACGGGCTCGAGGAGCGGCTGCCGTGAAGGCCCCGTTGGACGGGGTTCGCGTCGTCGAGATGACGAGCGTGGTGCTCGGCCCCTACGCCTGCCAGATGCTGGGGGACCTGGGTGCCGACGTGATCAAGATCGAGCCGCCGACCGGCGATACCAACCGCCACCTGGGGCCCCACCGCAACCACGCGGACATGGGGTCGCTGTACCTGACCTGCAACCGCAACAAGCGCTCGGTGGCGCTGGACCTGAAGAGCGAGCGGGGGAGGGCGGCGGCGCTGGCGATCATCCGCGACGCCGACGTGGTCGTGCACAATTTCCGGCCGCAGGCGATGCAGCGTCTCGGCCTCGACTACGAAGCCGTGCGCGCGGTCAATCCGCAGGTGGTCTACTGCGCGACCTACGGCTACAGCCGCAAGGGTCCCTACGGCAACAAGGGGGCCCTCGACGATTCGATCCAGGCGGCCAGCGGGGTGGCGGTGCTGCAGAGCATGGTCGAGGGCGAGCCCCGCTACCTGCCGACGATCATTGCGGACAAGACCACCGGGCTCATGGTCGTGCAGTCGGTACTCGCCGCGCTGCTGCACCGGGAGCGCAGCGGCGAAGGGCAGGAGATCGAGGTGCCCATGTTCGAGTCCATGGTCTCCTTTGTCATGACCGAGCATCTCTGGGGCCAGACCTTCGAACCGCCCATCGGCAAGGCCGGCTACGTGCGGCTGATGGCCAGGCATCGCCGGCCGTACCGCACCCGTGACGGGCAGTACCTCGCCGTCCTGCCCTACTGGGACAACCACTGGCGCACGTTCTGCGAGGTCGCCGGCCGGCCGGAGCTGGTCGAGGACCCGCGCTTCACGGACATGGCCACTCGCCTCGCCAACATCGACGAGTCCTACCGGGTGACCGGCGAGATCATCGCCGGCCGGGACCGCGCCGAGTGGATCGAGCTCCTCGGCGACAGCAACGTGCCCATGATGGTGGTGAACAGTCTCGATGATCTCATCGAGGACCCGCACCTGGTGGCTTCCGGGTTCTGGCAGGAGTTCGATCACCCCACGGAGGGGCGCGTGCGCATGAGCAGCCCGCCGGCGAATTTCTCGCGCACGCCGGCGAGCATTCGCCGCCTCGCCCCCCGGCTCGGCGAGCACAGCGCCGAGGTGCTGCGGGAGGCGGGTCTCGCCGAGGCGGAGATCGAGGCAATGCTCGCGGCGGGGGAAGCGCGCCGGCCCGCGGACTGACACGCGCAGACGTCGGGAGACAGACAGCCAGGGGCAGACGAGGACAAAGGCAAGAGGAGGCAGAGCGATGAGTTTCAAGAACCTGTACATCGACCACCAAAAGACCGAGGAAGTGGAGGCCTGGATCGAGGAGGAGCGCGTGGAGCAGGAGGCGCGCTTCGAGAAGATCGCGAAGGAGATGCGGGAACTCGGCCCGAAACGCGAGCAGTGGTACCAGGAGTTTTTCGACCGCATCACAACGCTCGGCTTCAACCAGGACGGTGACGACAAGGTCCGGATCGCGCCGGAAGCCCTGCCGGTGCAGCCCGCGGGCCGGGAGGACCGGGTGGTCTGGAAGTATGGCCACGAACAGCTCGAAGAGGATTAGGCGGGCCGTTCCCCACCCGCGCGTTTCCGCCTGCCAGGACAGACACGAGGACACACACCATGCGCCCACACATTGAGCCCTTCTGCGACCGCGACGCGGCCTTCAAGCACATGACGCTGCCCGGTTTCGCCCGCGGCATGCACTACAAGATGCTGAGCTTCGACCCCGACACGGGGGCCTGCTCCATGACCGTGCAGCTGGACGCCGGCTACCGCCAGGCCCCGGGCTTTGCCTGGTCCGAGCGCGAGCTCATCGTTATCGAGGGAGAACTCCGGGTCGGCGAGCGCACCTGCCGCAAGGGGCACTACTTCTTCATTCCGGCGGGCTATGCCATGCCTGAAGTGACTGCTCCGGGGGGCTGCCTGCTGCTGGAGATGGTGAACACCGGCGAGCCGAGTCACGTGGAGTCCACCGAGCACCATCCGCTGGCGCAGGTGAACCTGTACCACGACGTCGACTCCTACATGGACATCCCCTGGGCCATGGGCAACGTGGCCAAGCCCTCCGTGGCCGCCGGCTGCCTGATCAAGCTTCTCAACTTCAACCCGATGTCCCACGCCATGACCTTCCTCTACTGCATGACGCCGGGCTTCTACCAGGACAATATCTCGTATCACGACTGCGCCGAGGAGTCCTATCACCTCTGGGGCACCTCGTGGATGATGCAGTTCGGTGACATTCCCACCGGGGGTTACTTCTGGCGACCCGCCTACATCAACCACGGCGCCTTTGCCTCCGAGTACGGCTGCATCGCGCTGGGGCGGACGGACTCGAAGCTGTTCAACCATTTCCACTACAACCCCTGGTCGACGCCGGTGGAGAACGCCAACCGATCCCTGGCGCGCGTCTACCAGCGCGATCCGCTGCTCTACCAGTGGGCCCTGTCCTTCGACCACAACCACCCGCACGGCCCCGAGGATTTCGAGCAGACCATGCAGCGGCGGGGCAGCGAAGCGGGCCACGACCACGCCGAGCACCAGTCCGACGGCCGCCGCCATGACCACTGGCACGGCCATCACCACCACCACGACGACAGTCCGCACCACCACCATCACGACCACGACCACGACCACGACCACAGCCATCACTGACGGGCGGCAGAATTTCCCTAAACAACATATTGATATATGTTTATAACATTACTAGCGTTAGGGGACAGGGGAGAACGCGGGCTCCGGCCCGACAAGCAATAACGACATTCAACGGGGGTTCGTCATGACCTTTAGCAGGAAACCACTGGCGACGGTGATCGCCTCCAGTACCCTGGCCTACGGCCTTCTCGGCGCGGCGCCGGTCGCCCTGGCGCAGGAACAGAGCACGGTGCTCGAGGAAGTGATCGTCACCGCCCGGAAGCGCGAAGAGAGCCTGCAGGATATCCCGGTCGCCGTCTCCGCCATCGGTGCCAGCGACATACAGCAGCTGGCGCTCAATGACCTCGACGACCTTGCCAAGGTCACCGCCGGGCTGGTTTTCGACAACGATTTCTCGCGTACCGCCAACCGCCCGGTAATCCGGGGGCAGGCGAACATCCTCGGTGAGTCCGGTGTGGCCTACTTCATCGACGGTGTCTACATCACCGGCTCCATCGCCGACTACGACCTCCAGGACGTGCAGCGCGTGGAGGTGGTCAAGGGCCCGCAGAGCGCGCTCTACGGCCGGAATACCTACGCCGGGGCGATCAACTTCATCACCAAGGATCCCGGCGACGAGGTCGGAGGTAACGTCCAGCTGCAGGTGGCCGAGGACGACCAGTACCAGGTGACCGGGTCCGTCTCCGGCCCGCTGATCGACGGCGTTCTCTCCGGCCGCCTCGCCGGCCGCTATTTCGAGCGCGGGGCGATCTTCAACAGCACCTTCGACGGCGCGGGCGTAGGCGAGCAGGAAAGCCAGTCCATCTCGGGCCTGCTGCGCTGGACGCCCGGCGAGCGCACGGACATCCGGTTCCGCGCCTATTACTCGGAACTGGACGACGGGCAGCCGGCGCTGTTCCGCCAGCCCGCCTCCGCGAACAACTGCTTCCAGGACAACGGCTCCTACTACCTGGGCCTCGGCCGCTACTACTGCGGCGAGGTGGAGCCCCGGGATATCACCTCGGACTACTCGGTACAGGCACCGAATGCCGGTGACCGTGTCGAGCAGACCCAGCTCAGCCTGAAGATCGAGCACCAGCTCAACGACAGCTGGACGGTCACCTCGATCACCGGCTGGAACGACCGCGACGCCACCCAGATCACCGAGGCGGACTACGGCCCCACGAGCTTCCAGACCAGCGTCTTCGCCCGCTTCCCGCTGGGGCCGCCGCCGGCGCCCTACGGCCTGGTGACCGCCGGCGCCCTCGACTTCACCTTCTCCTTCGATGACGAGAGCGAGGACTGGTCGCAGGAGCTGCGCTTCGACTACGACAGCGACCGGCTGCGCGCGAGCGTCGGCGCCTACTACTTCAGCCAGGACAGCAGCAACACGGACAACCGGGTCCTGCCCGCGAACGCCGACGCGCTCGCGGCGGCCAGCTTCGGTGCGCGCCTGGCGGAGGAGGCGGCCATCTGCGCCGCCAACCCGATCTGCATCACCGCCTTCCCGGTTACGCCGCCGTCGGCGGTTGCCCCGCCGCCGCGCAATCGCTCCAGCAGCGAGCTCGAGAACCGGGCCATCTTCGGCCTTGTCTCCTACGACCTCACCGAGCGGCTGACGCTGACCGTGGAGGGGCGCTACCAGGAGGAGGAAATCGACCAGGTGGCAATTTCGCAGGTGCTCGGCGGGCCGATCACCCGCACCACGGTGAGCAACGAGACCTTCGACTCGTTCACGCCGCGGATCACCCTCGACTGGCAGGTCAACGACGATCACCTGCTCTACGTCCTCTACGCCGAGGGCACCAAGCCCGGCGGCTTCAACGGCGCGGCAGCCATCGAAGGTGGCGTGCCCTCCTACGATGAGGAGGACCTGACGTCCGTGGAGTTCGGCAGCAAGAGCCTGTTCCTGGACGGCCAGCTGCGGCTGAATACGTCGGTGTTCTTCAACGAGCTCGAGGGTTACCAATTGACGCAGAACGTGCAGGGCGCCGGCGAAATCACGTCCGCCACCGTCAACGCGGGTGACGCGGAACTGTTCGGCGTGGAGCTGGAAATGCTGTGGATGCCGGCGGCGATCCCGGGGCTTTCGTTGACCGCCAACTACGCCTATATCGATCCGGAGTTCACCGACGGCCAGGACCTCAACCAGGGTCTGCTCAACGACGTCGCCGACGACGGTCTGACCAACTGCTCCACCGGCGTGCAGTTCCCCGGTGCCGAGTGCTCCACGGACACGGTGGCCCTCGGCTCCATCGAGGGTAACCAGGTGCCGCGGACCTCGCAGAACACGGCCTTCTTCGATATCGAGTACCGGCGTCCCTTCGGCAACGGCTGGGAGTGGTTCGCCGGGGCCAACTACTCCTACGAAGAGAGCCGCTTCGCGCAGGTGCTGAACTTCGCGGAGACCGGCGACATCGAGGTGATCAACGCGCGGCTCGGCTTCATGAACGACCGCTACATGATCAACTTCTGGGGCAAGAACCTCGGCGGCGAGGATGCCTCGCCCTTCGTGCTCCGCTACGCCGACGCGGGTGACTCCCTGCGCCGCAACTTCGTGGGTACGGCACGGCGCGACACCTACTTCGGGGTGACCGCCCAGGCGCGCTTCTGACGGTGCCTGGCTCGCGGTACGCAGCCCGGCCTCGCCGGGCTTTTTTATCGTGCTGAACCGCCGGCAGCTGCTGGCCGCGGCCGCCGCCGGGGCCCTGGCGCGCCCGCTGGCGGCGGCGCCACGCGAGGTGCTGGTGCTGGGCGCGGGCCTCGCAGGGCTCGCCGCCGCCTCGCTGCTCGCGGCCCAGGGACACCGGGTGACCGTCCTGGAGGGACGGCGCCGTGTCGGCGGCCGCGTGTTGACGCTCGATGCGGTGCCGGGCCACCCGGAGGCGGGCGCCAACGTGATCGGGCCCAACTACGGCCGGGTGCTGGATGCCGCCACGCGCTTGCGGGTGCCGCTCAGGGTCCCGCCTGCAAACCTCGACAGCGGCTATGCGATCGACGGGCACAAGATTCCCGCCGACGCCTGGGCCGACAGTCCCTTCAATCCGCTGGCGGGTCGGCTGCGTGCCGTGCCCCCGGCCCGCCTGCTGGGCCCGGTGCTTCGGGACAACCCGGTTGCCGCCGGGCCGGACTGGTGCAGCGGCGCCCACGACGCGCTGGAGGTGGCGGCCACGGACTACCTGGGCCAGCGCGGCTACGATGCGGCGGCTCTCGCCCTGGTCGACGCCAACAACAGCTACGGCAACCGCCTGGCGGATACCTCGATGCTCAGCCTGCTGCGCGTGGGCGCGAACTTCGGTCGGGCGGTCGCCATGGGCCAGCCCGTGCGCGAGGTGGCCGCTGGCAATATGCGCCTGCCCGAGGCGCTCGCGGCGTCCCTGCCCGTGCCGCCCGTGCTGGGCGCGCGGGCCGTGGCCGTTCGGGGGCGGCGCGACGGGGTAGAGGTGACGCTTGCCGACGGGCGGCACTTCAGCGCCGAGGCCCTGGTCTGCACCCTGCCGGTGCCGGCCCTGCGCGGGCTGCGCTTCGAGCCGGCGCTTCCTGCGGCACAGCGGGAGGCGCTCGTCGCCATTGCCTATCACAAGGTCGTCCAGGGGCATTTCCTCGTGCGCGAGCCCTACTGGGCGGACAGCGGCGAACCGGCGGGCTGGTGGACGAACGGTCCACTGGGCCGGCTTTTCGTGCGACCGCTGCCGGGCGGTGAGCGCTACAACCTCACGGTGTGGGTGAACGGCGACAGCTGTGACCGCTACCGGGGACCGGAGGCGGCGGAACTGCTGGCCGATGACTTCTTCCGCTTCAACCCCGCGGCGCGCGGGCGCGCTGAACTGCGGCAGGTCGTGCGCTGGGCCGAGGAGCCGCTGACCGGCGGCAGCTGGGCCCTCTGGGGGCCGGGGCAGGTGGGGCGCTACTTCGAGGCGCTGCAGCTGCCCGGCGACAGGCTGTTCTTCGCCGGCGAGCACACGGCCCGGGCCAACCCGGGCATGGAGGGCGCCATGGAGTCCGGTGAACGCGCCGCCCTCGAGGTCATGAGGCGACTGGCGTGAAAGCGCGGCGCTTCCTCGGCGCGCTGCTGCTGGCCGCGGTCGGCGCGCAGGCCGGCGAACTCGATGGCGAGCAGGCCTTCGCCGCCTGTGCCGCCTGCCACAGCCTGGCGCCCGGCGCCCCGCACAAGGTGGGTCCCAACCTCTACGGCGTGGCCGGCCGGCGCGCCGCCACGCAGCCGGGCTATCGCTATTCCCCGGCCCTTGAGGCCTCGGGGCTGACCTGGAACCGCGGTACGCTGACCACCTGGATCGTCGCCACCGAGGCGCTGGTGCCGGGCAACTGGATGCTCTTCCACAGTCCGCTGGCGCCGGCCGAGGTACCGCGGCTGGTCGATTACATCCTCAGCCGGCAACCGGAAGCCGATGGATAGAAGCGGCGCCGTCCTGGTCACGCTCGTGGTCTACAAGCTGGTCCTCATCGGGGTCGGCATCTGGGCCGCGCGCCGCAGCCGCAACGAGGGTGATTTCTTTCTCGGCGGCCGCGAACTCGGGCCCTGGGTCGCCGCCATCAGCTACTCCTCGAGTGCCTCCTCCGCCTGGACCCTGCTCGGCATGAGCGGCGTCGCCTACGTGATCGGCGTCTCCGCCCTGTGGATCGTGCTCGGCACGGTGATCGGCATGCTGGTGGCGTGGTACTGGATAGCGCCCCGGCTCATGGCCTTCAGCCGCGAGCACGACCACCTGACCGTCACCGACTTCCTGCTGCACGGGTCCGCGGGACGCGCGCGCTCATTGCTCGCCCTGTCCATCTCGCTCATCGTGCTCGTTTCCTTCGTCTTCTACGTTGCCGCGCAGTTCCAGGGGGCGGGCAATACCTTTGCCACCACCTTCGAACTGTCGATGCGCGAGAGCATCTTCCTCGGCGCCGCCATCATCCTGGTGTACACGCTCCTCGGCGGTTTCTGGGCGGTGAGCGTCACCGACACGATCCAGGGCCTGCTCATGGCGGCGACGGCGCTGCTGCTGCCGGCGGCCGCCGTGCTCGCCTGCGGCGGGCCGGAGGGGTTCGCCGCGGGGCTGCGTGCGGTGAGCACGCCCGCGCAGCTCAGCCTCAGCGGCGGCAACGCCGGGCTGGTGGCCGCCGGTATCGTGGTGGGCGGCCTTGCCGTCGGCGCGGTCAACACCTACGGACAGCCGCACCTGCTCGTCCGCTTCATGGCACTGCGCGACGGGCGTGCGCTGCGCCAGGCCCGGGTGATCACCCTGTTCTGGTACCTGGTGGTTTTCGGCGGTATGGCGCTTCTCGGCCTGGCGGGGCATATCCTGCACCCGGGGCTCGCGAACCCCGAGACCGTTTTCTTCGTGCTGACCGAGAGCCTGTTCCCGACCCTGCTCGGTGCGGTGTTGCTCGCGGCGGTGCTCTCCGCGATCATGTCCACGGCGGACAGCCAGCTCCTGGTGGCCGCCTCAGCCGTTGCCCACGACCTGGGGCTCGACCGGCGCTTTCCGCGCCGCGTCATGCTGGTGTCGCGGCTCAGCGTCGCGGCGGTCGTTGCGCTCGCCGTTGCGGTGGCGCTCTACCTGCCGGAGCGGATCTTCGACCGGGTGCTGTTCGCCTGGGTGGCGCTGGGCTCCGCCTTCGGGCCGCTCGTTTTCGTCCGCCTCGCCGGGGGGACGGTGACGGGGACGCGGGCCCTGGGCTCGGTCTGGACCGGTTTCTTGCTGGCAGTGGCCCTGTCCCTCGCGCCCTCGGCACCGGGCGACATCGCCGAAAGGCTGCTGCCCTTCGTCGCCGCCCTCGCCGTGCTGCTGCCGGGGGCCCGCTCCCGCGTCAGTGCAGGTCCTCCTGGAGCTGGTTGAGCTCGATGGTGAAGCCGTCCGGGTCCTGCAGCGCGCTCACCAGCACGCTGATGGTCCCGTCACCGCCGTAGGACGGGTAGGTGACCAGCTCCGGTTCGTCGAGCACGACCACGCCGGGCACCTGCCGGGCCTTTGCGAAGCTCGCCTCCAGCTCGCTGGTATTGAAGACCAGCACCGTGGTGCCTTCCTGGAAGGCCGTGCCGGCCAGCTCGACGCGGGGCTTCTTCGGCTTGATGTACTGCAGCAGGCCGATCACGCCGATGTAGTTGTCGTTGGCGCGCAGGAACACGAGCCGGCGGACGTAGTCGGCGTCTTCCGGGGCGGCGTCCCTGGGGGTGATGATCATGTTGTCGTAGGTGACCACCATACCCAGGGCGTCGCGGTAGAACGCCAGGGAGCGGTCGATGTCCGCCACCACCAGCGTGGTGCGGCGCAGGTCGATGGGTGTGCGCTGGTCCTCGTCGACCGGGGCCGCCACGACGGTGACGGCCCCGGCCAGGCAGAAGAGCAGCCCGGCGCAAAGCCGCTGCCAGGTTTTCATCGCTGTCTCCCCGCCGTTCATTCGGCCTTCGCCCGTTCGTCGATGATCTTCTTCATGTAGGTCCAGGACGTCTCGTTGCGCCGATCGTCGGTCACCGGCGGCGGTGCCGTGAAGGTCGGGTAGTTGGCCGCGATCTCCGCTTTCATGGTGTCGCTCAGCTGGTCGAAGGACTCGAGCTTGCGGCCCATGGCGTTGAAGTAGAGCAGCCCGGCGCGGTCACCCATCTCCATCCAGGGCAGCCACTGGGCGATCCGCACCCAGGACACGACCGGGTAGGCCACGGGCTGGTCTGCATCGAGGAGCTCGGCCGTGTCGCCGTTGAAATCGAAGATCTCGGTGGCGTGGTAGGTGCCGCCGATGTACTGCTGGTAGTTGCCGCCGAGGGGGTTGCGATAGAAGAGGGGGACCTCGACGGCCATCAGGTACTGGCCATTGATGTCGTTGAGTTCGAACGCCCGGGGCTTGCCCGCGGCATCGACGCCGAAGGTCGGACGCCCGTTGACCGGGTCGTTGGCCACGTGGATGACCTCGTTGCTCTCGCCGGTCCACGGGTTGTCGAAACTGCGCAGGACCTCGTTGGTCGCCGGGTCCAGGTAGAGCATGATTTCCCGGGAGACCATGCGGTAGCCCGTGCCGCGCCCCGGGTCCTCGATGGTCACGCACTGGCGCACGTTCATGCCGTCGAGGTTGAACAGGTGGCGGTCGGCTTCACCGGGCACGCGGGCGTAGCCGCGGCCCGACCAGCGGTACACCTGCGGGGACTCGTCTTCCAGCGAGCACTGGATCTTGCGCTGGATCTGTACGTAGCCCTCGGGCGTTGCGGGGTCGATCTGTTCGGCGGCGACGGGGCCTGCGAGCGTGAAGCTGGCGGCGACACCGATGGCCAGGCGTTGCATCGTTTTCATGGTCTTTCTCCTTTCCTTGCGGTTGTTATCCTTGCGCTTGCTTGCTCAGTGTTCGATCAGTTCGAAGTGTTCGCCCGCGGCACCGCGAAAGCTGTGCACGGTGTGGCCGGCATAGGGCGCATCGTCGTCGACCCCCTGACCCAGGTAGCCCTCGGCGCCGGCGGGAAGCGCCCGCGAGGGCACTGCGAAGGCGACCGATGCGATGCCCGGGGGCAGTTCGGCGGCCGGGCGCGGCAGCCCGTGCACCTCGTCGATCTCGATCAGGTTCGCGCCGGCCAGTTGCAGCGTTGCAACCGGGTGCCGCGTGTCCGCGGCCAGGCCCCGGGCGCGGTTGAGGACGCCGATGCGGGTGTCGAAGGTGAGCGGCGCCGGTCCGCCGAGGTCCCCGTAGCGGGCGCTGGCCGCCGCGCGGTCGGGCGCCAGGAGGACGGGGATGAACAGGCGGTCGACCGGGCAGCGCGCCCGGGGCAGCTCGAAACCGGGCACCGCATCGCGGACCTCGGTAAGGTACAGTACCTCACCGGCCGGTCCGAGCACCTGCATGGCGCGGATGGCATCGGACACATCGAGGTTGGCGGGTTCGCCGAGGCAGGTGAACGGTGAGTCGGCCAGGCGGAGTGCGAGGTCGTCGACACCCGCCACCGCGATCTCCAGGGCCTGCCAGCCCGGGTCCCGGAACGGCGGCCGGGGCGCAGCGGCCTCGTCCTCGACCAGCCGCAGCCAGGGCTCATCGAGGGCGTTGTGCAGCCAGACGCTGCGCGCACCGGAAAGACGCGGTGCGGCCCAGCGCCGGGCGGTGCTGTCGGGGAGCGGAGCCTCCGCCCCCGGGCGGTGGTCGAGGAACCCGGCCCAGGCCGCCACGCAGGTGTCCAGGCGGTCCGTGACCAGGGTGGCGCTGAGGCTGGGGCCGATGGCGCTGTCGCTCACGGGGCTACCTTCCCGGTGCTGCGTGGATGCCCTGCACTTTAGTATATGTTATATAGATATGGCAATATAACATTTGCTGGCGACCTGTTGAGACGGTCTGCTGCCACTGCTCGAGGAAGGAGGAAACCATGCCCGCCTACGTCGTTGTCGAGGCCCGGATCCACGACCGGGAGCGTTTCGCTGCCTATGCCCGCCGGGTACCGGAAATCGTCGCTCAGTACGGCGGCGAGTACCTCGCCCTCGGCGGTGCTCAGGAGGTGCTGGAGGGGGACTGGGGCGAGAGCCGGGTCGTGCTGCACCGCTGGCCCGACGCTGCCAGTGCCCGGCGCTTCTGGCAGTCACCGGAGTACGTCGAGGCCAAGGCGCTGCGCGCCGGCACCGGCGAGTTCCGCGTCATCCTCGTGGAAGGCCTGGCGGAGGAAACGCTGGAGGGAGGCCGATGACCCCGGAACCCTACGCCGCCCTGGCCCTGCAGATGCGCTGCGACGCCATCAACGGGGTGGCGTCGGAAGCCGACGCCCGCCAGCACCTCCTCGCCGGCATCGAGCGCTGCGGTCAGCTGCTGCGCGGGGCCAAGGGCTTCGTCAGGACGTTCAGCGGTGACGAGGTCCGCCTCGTGGTGCTGCCGGAGTACTTCCTGACCAGCTTCCCGATGGGTGAGCCGCCAGCGCGCTGGATCGCCCGCGCCTGCCTGGCGCCGGACGGGCCCGAGTACGAGGCACTCGGCCGCGTCGCGCAGGACAACGCGGTGTATCTTGCCGGGAACGGTTACGAAACCGACCCCCATTTCCCGGACCTGTACTTCCAGACCAGCTTTATCATCGCCGACAACGGCGACCTGGTGCTGCGCTACCGGCGCCTGGTCTCCATGTTCGCGCCGACACCGCACGACCTGCTCGAACGGTACCTGGACATCTACGGTGCCGAGGCCCTGTTCCCGGTCGCGGATACGCCGCTGGGCCGGCTGGCCTGCGTCGCCTCGGAAGAAATCCTCTACCCGGAGATCAGCCGCTGCCTCGCGCTCCGCGGCGCGGAGGTCCTCTGCCACTCCTCGAGCGAGGTGGGCAGCCCGCTGCTCACGCCGAAGAACATCGCCAAGCGGGCGCGCGCCTACGAGAACATGGTCTACGTGGTCTCTGCGAACAGCGCCGGGATCGAGGGTATTCCCTTTCCGGCGGCCTCCACCGACGGCGCCTCGCAGGTGGTCAACTACAAGGGCGACGTGCTCGCCGCGGCGGATACGGGCGAGTCCATGTGCGGCAACGCGGAAATCGACATCGGCGCGCTGCGCCGCGTGCGGCGCAAGCCGGCCATGACCAACCTGCTGGCGCGGCAGCGCCTGGAGCTCTATGCGGCGACCTATGCCGGCAGCATCTACCCGCCGAACAACCTGCTCGAGGACGGCGCGGTGCCGGGGCGGGAGCACTACCTCGCGATGCAGCAGCGCGCGATCGAGGCCCTCGTCGAGCGGGGCGTCATCTGAGCGCGGGCTCAGTCGATCTTCAGGTCCATCTTGTACTGGAAGTGCTCCGGGTTGTAGAGCACGCGCAGGTGGTCCCGCAGGTGCTCCCGATCGCCGACCTTGTTGTACGAGCGGCGGACCAGGGACAGAACCGGGCTGCCCACCGGCACCCCCAGGGCCTTGGCGGCCTCCGGCGACGCGCCCTCGGCGCTCAGCGTCTGGGTGACGTGGGTCACCTCCAGGCCGTTGTCGCGGAAGTAGGTGAGCCTCGGCGTCCGCTCGAAGATCCGCCGGCTCTTCGGCATCTTCACCCCCGCGGTCCAGCTTACGTAGTAGCCGAAGCGGCGCCCTTCGCGCTCGCGCACGCGGACGAGGTGCAGGGCCGTCTCCCCCGGATCCAGTTCGAGCTCTTCGCGGATGTGCTGGGGCGGCTGCAGCATCTTGCACTCGAGGATCTTCGCGCTCGAGTTCCGCGCCATGCTCTCGATCTCCTGGAGCATGCCGGTCAGCGGCGCCTGTACCGGCCGCGGTGAGTAGCGGTAGATAATGTGAGATCCCTTGCCCCGGCGGCGTTCGACCAGTTCCTCGCCGGCGAGCTCGTCCATGGCGCGCTTGGCGGTGATGCGGGAGACGCCGAAGGTGGAGGCCAGCTGTTCTTCCGTGGGCATGCGCTGCCCGAAGGGCAGGGTGCCGTCGAGGATGCGGGCCTTGAGCAGGCTGTAGAGCTGGAAGTAGAGGGGTGTCGGGGATTCCTTGTTGAGATTCTCGAGGTCCTGTTCGCTGAACAGGGTGGCGGTATCACTCATGGCGGCCTCGCGAAAGCGGCTAATTGGTATAATGATATATCAAATAGAGCGTAGCGCCTATGTCCGGTTTCCGTTCCGGTTTCCTTGCCGCTTTCCATTCTTGGCGTCCCCCGGAGCCCCATGTATAATGTTATAACAATATGGCTAATAGGCCTTGCCCGGAAAGCGGAGAACGATCATGGGTATTACGGAGCTGGCGGTCCTGCGCTGGGTACACATCGTCGCGATGGTTTACTGGCTCGGCGGCGAGTGGGGCGTCTTCCAGACGTCCTACAACGTGGTCAACCGAAAGCTGCCCATGGACGAGCGGCGCCGGCACATGGAAACGGCCTACCGCATCGACATTCTCGCCCGCACGGGCATCATCCTGCTGCTGCCCCTCGGCATGCACATGGGTCATCTCTGGGGTGTCCAGCCCTACGGCGGCGCCTTCCTCGCGGCCATGTGGCTCTTCGTCGCGGGCTGGCTGGGGCTGTGCTGGGCGGCGTTCATCTATCGCGAGACCGATCGCGGCGTGAAGCTGACGGTGTGGGATGAGCGGATCCGCTTCGTGCTCATTCCCGCCCTGATGATCGCGGCCATCGCCTCCCTCTTCGGCAAGGGGCCGTTCAACGCCGGCGAGATGCAGAAGTGGTTCTCGCTGAAGATCTTCCTCTACAGCATCGCCCTGGTCATCGGCCTGAAGCTGCGCTTCATCATGCGCGAGTGGACCGGCATGTTCCGCGTGCTGGCACAGGGCCCGAACGAAGAGGTGGAGAACCGGCTCGAGAAGTCGATCCGCTTCGGCCGCAGCATCGCCTACGTCTACTGGGTCGTGATCGGCAGCGTCGCTTTCCTCGGCGCCACCAAGTTCGTCTGAACGCCGCTACCGCGCCGGAGACCGCCGGCGCGCTTCCAGACCGGCCGCCCGGCCTGCGTTCAGGCTTCCTGCTGCGCCACGAAGGCGTCGAGAATCTCCCCCGCCGGCGCTGACCATACCCCCTCGCGCCCCGTGACATGGGCGAGAATCGCCTCCAGGCGGCCGATGCGGTGCGGCTGGCCCAGCAGCCACGGGTGGATGTTCAGCGCCAGGATGCGGCCGCCGGCGCGGCGCCCTTCCGCATGGAGGAAATCGCAGGCATCGCAGACCTGTTCCTCGTAGGAGGCCTCGCTGTGCAGGTTGTTGACGAGGATGAAGCGGTCCTCCAGCTCGTTGGACAGGGGCATCGCCCAGAGGGGCCCGCGGTCGGTCCGGAAGCGGTAGGGCATGTCGTCATTCACCCAGTCGCAGAAGTAGCTGACGTTCTCGCCGGCGAGGAACTCCGGGGTGTCGGGGCTTTCATTGCGCGCCGGGCTCAGCCAGCCGCGCACGGGCTGCCCGCTGAGTTCCCGCAGCCGCCCCAGGGAGCGGCGGACACGCTCTTCCTCCACGGCCGGCTCCTCGCCGCCGTAGTGCGGTGCATCCATGTGCCAGCCGTGGCAGAGGATCTCGTCCCCGCGCTCGCGAAGCAGGCCGAGGAGATACGGGTTGCGCTCCGCCAGCCGCGTATTCACGGCGAAGGTGGGGCGCACACCGAAGCGGTCCAGCGCCTTGAGGACGCGGAAGATGCCCACCCGGTTGCCGTAGTCGCGCAGCGTGTAGTGGCGCAGGTCGGGGTAGGGCATGGTCATGCCGCCCGGGGGCGGGAACGGCTTGCCGACCTGGTCCAGTGGGAAGAACTGCAGGCAGACGTTGACCCAGAGCGCCAGCGGCGCGCCGCCGGGCCACTGCACCGGCGGCCGCTCGCTCAGCATGGACCAGCCGTAGCGGTCGTGGTCCATGCCGTAGCGGCGCAGGGGGTAGTCGAGGGGTCCTGTTGCGTCGCTCATTCGCTGCCCTCCCGGCGCCGGTGAATGTCGGCCAGGGCCGCGTCGTAGTAGTGCTCGAGGTAGTACTCGGCGATCTCCCGCCCGGTCGTCACCCACACGTCGCTGTGGCCGGTAATGTACTCCAGGGCCTCCTCGAAGGCGCGCAGCCGGTGCGGACAGCTGACCTGGTAGTTGTGCGTGGGGATGCACATGACCGTGCCGCTCTCCGCGCCCTCGGCGTAGAGCCGGTCGAAGTTGTCGCGCAGGAGCTGCCCGTAGCGTCGCGGCTCGATGCGATTGACCACGTAGGCGATCGTGTCATTCATCTCCAGCGAGTAGGGGACCGAGATGAAGCGCTGGCCGCCGCGGGTGTGCACCGGCGTGGGCTGGTCGTCGTGAAACAGGTCGCAGGTGTAAAGGCCGCCCGCTTCCGCGAACAGGTCGATGGTGTGCTCCGAGTGCGACAGAGCCGGCGCCAGGTAGCCGGCGGGACGCCGGCCCGTGTGGCGCTCGATCGTATCCATGGCGTCCAGGATCATCGTGCGCTCTTCGTCCTCGCTGAGGCCGTAGGTGTAGCGCGTGTTGTAGATCCCGTGGCTGAAGAACTCCCAGTTCCGCTCGGCGCAGAGCTCGATGATCTCCGGGTGGTGCTCGCAGAGAGCGGCCGAGAGGGAGATCGAGCCGCGGATGCCGAAGCGGTCCAGCACCTCCATCTGGCGCTGGTGGCCCACCCGGTTGCCGTAGTCGCGGATGCTGTAGCCGGGTATGGCCGGGTAGGGCTGGGGCCAGGCCTGGCGCTTCGGGTTCGGCGGCGGGTCGAGTTCGTAGAACTCGATGTTCGGCGCCACCCAGAAGGCCACGCG
>CAJWWA010000001.1 GCA_913048495.1 uncultured Halieaceae bacterium | reverse complement strand
GGTGCATGTTGTTGCGAGCGTGCCGTGCGCCGGCCCGGCGCCGCCGCAGACGAGAAAGGAGGGCACTGATCGTGTGTGGCATCGTTGCGGCGGCCGCCCGCCGGGAAGTATCGGAGATCCTCCTCGAGGGGCTCCGGCGCCTGGAGTACCGCGGCTACGACTCCGCGGGCATGGCCCTGGTCGACAACGAGGGCCAGCTGCAGCTGCACAAGGTGCAGGGCAAGGTCGCCCGCCTCGAGGAGGCCCAGGCCCTGGACCCGATTCTCGGCTGCTCGGGTCTCGCGCACACGCGCTGGGCGACCCACGGTCCGCCGGCGGCGGTCAACGCGCATCCGCACATCTCCACCGAGCGGGTCGCGCTGGTTCACAACGGCATCATCGAGAACCACGAGGAACTGCGGGAAGAGCTGGCGGCCGGCGGCTACGATTGCGTTTCCGCGACTGACTCGGAGGTGGTGGCACACCTGCTGCACCGCGCCCTGGCCGGCGGCGACAGCCTGTTCGACGCCCTGCGCGCCACCGTCGCCCGGCTGCGCGGCGCCTACGCCATCGCGGCCCTGGACAAGGAGCACCCCGGCACGGTGGTCGCCGCGCGCGAGGGCAGCCCGCTGGTGATCGGCGTGGGCATCGGCGAGAACTTCCTCGCCTCCGACACGCTGGCCCTGCGCCAGGTCACGGACCGCTTCGTCTACCTCGAGGAGGGAGACGTCGTGGAGCTCACGGCGTCTTCCCTGCGCGTCGTTGCCGTCGACGGCACGGCCGTCGAGCGGCCGGTCAAGCGCGTCGCCAGCGGCATCGAGACCGTGGACCTCGGCGATTACGAGCACTACATGCTCAAGGAGATCCACGAGCAGCCGCAGGCCCTCGCCGCCACCTTCAGTTCGGGGAGCGGTCACAGCATCCACGATGGCGCCTTCGGCGAGGGCGCGGCCGCGGCTTTCGACCGCACGCGCTGCGTGCAGATCGTGGCCTGCGGCACCAGCTACCACGCCGGCCTGGTCGCCCGCTACTGGCTCGAGGAGCTGGCCGGCATTCCCTGCCAGGTGGAGGTCGCCTCCGAATTCCGCTACCGCCGGCGCGTGCAGCACCCGGACACGCTGCTGGTGACCGTGTCCCAGTCCGGCGAGACCGCGGACACGCTGGCGGCACTGCGCCACGCGGCCCCCGGCGAGTTCATCGCCAGCCTGGTGATCGCCAATGTCGACAACAGCTCGCTGGTGCGCGAGAGTGACTTCAAATTCCTCACCCGCGCCGGCACCGAGATCGGCGTCGCCTCCACCAAGGCCTTCACCACCCAGCTGGTGGCGCTGCTCATGCTGACGATCGCCCTCGGCCGGCGCCGCGGCATGAGTGAGGCGCAGCAGCAGGCGCTCATCGACGGCCTGCGCGCCCTGCCGGACCTCGTCGACCAGGTGCTCGCGCTGGACGGCGCCATCGAGGCGCTCGCCGGCGCCTTCATCCAGAAGCAGCACGCCCTGTTCCTGGGCCGCGGCATCGAGTACCCGATCGCCCTCGAGGGCGCCCTCAAGCTCAAGGAGATCTCCTACATCCACGCCGAGGCGTACCCCGCCGGCGAGCTCAAGCACGGGCCGCTGGCGCTGGTGGATGCGGACATGCCCGTGGTCGCCGTGGCGCCCACGGACGACCTGCTGGACAAGCTCAAGTCGAACCTCGAGGAGGTGCGTTCCCGCGGCGGCGAGCTGTACGTGTTCGCCGACGGCAGCGCCGGTTTCAGCGATGCACCGGGCATCCACGTCCTGCCCATGCCCCACGCCCCGTCGGTCCTCAACCCGATCATCTACACCGTGGCGCTGCAGCTGCTGGCCTACCACGTCGCCGTGCACAAGGGCACGGACGTCGACAAACCGCGCAACCTGGCCAAGTCCGTTACCGTGGAGTAGGGTTCGCGGGCTGCGCCGCAGCCGGCGCGCCGGCAGGGAGCTTGACCATGGCAGAGAGCGGTAGCTGGGCCGCGTTCGCGCTCGCCCTCGCGGTGTTCGTGCTCGCCCACGTCGTGCCCACGCGCCCGGCGGTGCGTGCCCGGCTCGTGGCCCGCCTCGGTGTACGCACCTTCCTGCTGCTCTACAGTGCACTCTCCCTCGGCCTGCTCACCTGGCTGGTCTACAGCCTGCTTGCTGCGCCGGTCGTGATGCTCTGGTACTACGCGCCCTGGCAGCGCTGGGTGCCCCTGGTCCTCATGCTGCCGGTGTGCCTGCTGCTCGCCGGGGCCCTCGGTGCGCCGAACCCGCTCAGCATCATCGGCGGCATGGGTGAGGGGTTCCGGCCAACCGCCCCCGGCGTGGCGGGCGTGCAGCGTCATCCGCTGCTGCTCGCCTTCCTGCTCTGGGCCCTGGCGCATATCCCGCCGAACGGGGAGCTGGCCACCGTGCTTTTCTTTGCCGCCATGGCGGTTTTCTCCGGCATCGGCATGCGGGCCGTGGACCGGAAGCGGCAGCGCAGCCTGGGCGCGGAGCGCTGGCATGACTTGGCCGCGGCGACCAGCCTGTTGCCCGGACGGGCACTACTGGCGGGGCGCTGGCGCCCGGACCCCCGCCGCCTGCCCCTGCTGCGCCTGGGTCTCGGTGTTGCGCTCTATGCGGCTTTCCTCCTCCTGCACCGGCCCGTGATCGGCGTGCCCGCGCTGCCGCCCGGCTGGCCGGGCACCGGCTAGCGCCGCTTCCTCAGGACAGCAGCCCCACCCTGTAGCCCACGCCGACCACGACGAAGGCCATCGCCAGACCCGTCACGGCCACGATGTGCCAGGCGAGGGCCGGCAGGGTCTCGGCGGACAGCCGCGGGATGATGCGCAGCCGCGCATGGGCCGCGAGCAGCACCGTGGCCAGCAGAAACGCAAGCTTGAGAGCGATGGCGCGGGTGACCGGTGTCTCGAAGGCGAGCCAGCTGCCGGGGGCCGGCGCGAGGCGCGTGGCAAGGTAGAGCCCGCTGGCCACCTGCAATAGCAGTGCCGGGATGCCGATCTTCTCGAAGCGGCCCTCGAAGGCTTCGATAGCGGCCGGCGAGCGCTCGCGGAGCGCGCCGGGGAGAATACCGAGGGCGAGCACGAGGTGGCCGCCGGTCCAGACCGTGGCGGCGAGGACGTGAACAATGAGGGCGGTCGCATACATGGGGGGTGTATTTCCAAAATGGTAAGTCGCATGCTACTTTAAAGGCATGTTCGGGCTGCCGCAAGGGAGAGCCAGCCATGACAGACGGATCCATCAGGCGTCTTTTCGCCTACCCTTTCAGGATTTTCTTCCTGTCGGCGGCGCTGCTTGCGGCGCTGGCGGTGCCGTGGTGGACAGCCTCGGTGACCGGAGCGGTCCCGGTGCCGATACTCCCGGCCGGGCACGCGCACGAGATGCTCTACGGCTTCCTCGCGGCGGCGATCGCCGGCTTCCTGCTCACCGCCGTCTGCCGCTGGACCGACAGCGACCCGGTAGCAGGCGGGTGGCTCTTCGGCCTCTATGCGCTCTGGCTGCTCCCGCGGCTGGCGGCGGCGGTTGGCGCATCGCCGCTGCCGGTGCAGCTGGCCGAGCTCGCTTTCCTGCCGCTGGTGATCCTCGCCGCGGCCTGGCCCATTATGCGTGTGCGCCAGTGGCGCCAGCTGCCGCTGCTCGTCGCTCTCGGCCTGTTCTGGCTGTGCGACCTGGCCTTTCACGGCAGCGGCGATGCGCGCTGGCTGCACGGCGGCCTGCTCCTCGGCGCTCTGCTGGTGGTGCTGGTGGGGTCGCGGATCACCCCGGCGTTCTCCCGCAACTGGCTGCGCCAGCGCGGGGGGGCGGCGGACGACGTGGCCGACCCGGGGTGGCTGGCGTGGCCGCTCTACGCTGTCTTTCTGCTGTTGCTGGCCGGCGAGGCCTGGACCATCCTCGGCGCCGCGGGCCCCCCCGCCGCGCTGACCGCGGTGGTTTCCCTTGCCGGGGCCGGGCTGCTGCTGCTGCGCCTACGCTACTGGCGCGGCTGGCGTGTCTGGCGCGAACCGCTGCTCTGGGTCCTGCACCTCGGCGTGCTCGCTATCGTCCCCGGCCTCGTGCTGCGCGGCCTCGCTGCGCTGGGGCTCGTCGCCGACAGCGCCTGGCTGCACCTGCTCGGCATCGGCGCGCTCGCCGTGACCATTCTCGGGGTGATGTCGCGGGTGGCCCTCGGCCACACCGGTCGGTCGCTGGTTCTCGCCCGGGGCATGCTCGTGGCTTTCTCGCTGCTGCTGGCGGCGCTCGCCGCACGCGTCGCCGCTGCCCTGGGGCTCTTCGGCTGGCAGCCGGCGGTGATCGCGAGCGCCCTGACCTGGTTCATGGCCTTCGCCCTGTACCTGTGGTACTACAGCGCCATGCTCTGGAACCCAAGACCGGATGGAAGGCCTGGCTGATGCGCCTCACACAACACACGGACTATGCGCTGCGGACGCTGATCTACCTCGCGGTCTCGGATGGGCCGCGTGTCCGCGTTGCGGATATCTCCGGTGCGTACGATGTCTCCCACCACCATCTGACCAAGGTCGTGCAGAAGTTGCAGCGCGCGGGGTTCGTCGCGACGGACCGGGGACAACAGGGCGGCGTGTCCCTGGCCCGGCCACCGGAGAACATCAACGTGGGCGCGGTTGTCCGCGAGCTGGAAACCGTTGACCACCTCGTCGAGTGCTTCCACCCCGATGGGAAATGCGCGATCAGCGATGCCTGCCTGCTGCCAGCCGCACTCTCCCGCGCGGTCGAGGCGTTCATGGCGGAGCTGGATCGCTACACGCTTGCCGATCTCTGTACGGCGCGGGCGGGGCAGCTGCGCATTTCGCTGAAGCTCAGCTGAAGTCCACGGGCGATCCGGCCGTAATGAGCCGGTGCGGTCATGACGTCGTCATGTGCGCACGGTATCCTGCGTGCTTCCTGATAATAACGAAGTAACGTCATGGTCCCGCCCCACCGCCCCCTGTTCGCCGCCGTTGCCGCGGCTGCCCTGCTCGCCGCCTGCTCTGACGGCGATACGCTGCTCATCGAGCCGCCCCCGCCATCCTCCCTCACCGTGTTTCCCACGGCGGCGCCGGAGGGCCTGCCCGGCGAACTGCGCACCCTGTCCTTCAAGGTGGCCCTGGGGTCGACGCAGCCGCGCGACGTGGTGGTGAACTGGCGGACCGAAGCGGGGACCGCCACGCCGGGAGAGGACTACTACGACGCCAGCGGCGAGGCGGTGATTGCCGCCGGCGAGCTGGAAACCGCCATCGAGGTCGAGCTGCTGGGTGACGCGCTGCCGGAGGCGGCGGAAACCTTCCACCTGCGGGTCAGCACCACGGCCAACGCCGCGCCCACGGCGACCAGTTTGCTCGGCACCATCGCCAACGACGACGTCGACTGCAGCGCCCCCTACACGAAGGCGGACCCCAATCGCTGGCGTGTCGCCCCGGGCGCCGACCCCCTCAACTACGCCCATCGCGGCGGTGTGATCGATTTCCCGGAGAACACGCTCTTTGCCTACGGCGAGGTCGCGGCCCTGGGTGCCGACGTGCTCGAAATGGACGTCTACCAGACGGCCGATAATGAACTGGTCATCCTTCACGACCTGGACGTGGACCGCACCACCGACGGCACCGGCAACGTGGTCGATCTGACCCTGGCGGAGCTCAAGGCGCTGGATGCCGCCTACTGGTTCGTGCCCGGCGAGGGCACGCCGCATGACCGGCCGGAGAGCGATTACGTCTACCGCGGCATCGCCACCGGCGACAAGCCGCCGCCGCCGGGCTACTCGCACGCCGATTTCCAGGTGCCGACCCTGCGCGAGGCCCTGGAGCGCTTCGCCCCCTACCTCATCAACGTGGAGCTGAAGCCGGACCTGGATGGCGAGGGGGACTACGAGCGGCTTATCGCCGACGAACTGCTGCGCTTCGGCCGCGTCGATGACGTGATCGCCGCGTCCTTCGTGGATGCCGCCGCCAACCGCTTCAAGGAAGTCGCTCCGTGCATCCACACCTCCGTGCCCCTGGACCAGGGCACGGGGCTGGTGCTCGCGGGCCTCGGCGACGGCACTATCCCGCCGGTACCGGAACACGTGGCCTTCCAGGTACCGCCGGACACCAGCCAGATCAGCCAGGTGCCGGATGATTTCCAGCTGGAGGTAGTGACGGAGGACTTCGTCGCCGACGCGCACGCTGTGAACCTGGCCGTGCAGGTCTGGACCGTGAACAGCTGCGAGGAGATGCTGCGCATGATGGCGCTGGGGGTCGACGCCATCATGACGGACCGGCCGGTGCTCCTCGAGGAACTTCTCAATACGCCTCCGGCGGAGCGCAGCTGCGACTGACTGGAGCACTCACCGGTTCCCCGCACTTGCAACGCGGCTTCTATCATTACCACGGAGAGGGTGATCAGCAGTGGACAGGCAACCGAAAAATCCCTTTCACCCTGGCGAGGTCCTGCTGGAGGAATTCCTTGAACCTGTGGGCATCAGTCAGGCGGAGTTTGCGCGGACCATCGGCTGGACCAGGGCCCGGCTCAATGAGCTCATCCGCGGCAAGCGCGGCATCACGGCAGCGGCCGCCCTGGACCTCGCCGAGGTGCTTGGAACGTCACCGAAGCTCTGGATGAACCTTCAGGCAACTTATGATCTGGATAAGGCAGTCGCCGCACGCGACGTCGCCTGAAGGATCCGCGATAGCCCGGCCGGGGACCGGGCTGCCATCGGTCGTGCCCCTCAGAAGCGGTACTCGTAGCGGGCCCAGAGCACCCGGCCCGGCTCGTTGACCCGGATCGCTTCCGGGTTGAAGGGGTCGAGGTTGCTCCGGTTCAGGTGCTCGGCGTAGCGGCGGTCGAAGAGGTTGTCGACGCCGGCGCGCAGGTCGCCCAAGCTGCCGAGGCTCAGGCTCGCGTAGAGGTCGAGCACGGCCCAGTTCGGCGTTTCCCCGGCATCGAGGCCGCTGTCCACCATGGGGTTGGCCTCCACCCGGTCCTGTTCCGCGGCCCAGCGCAGGCTGGCGCCGGCGCGCCAGCGGCTGGCGTCGTAGTCGAGGTTCACGCTGCCGTTCAGCGGCGGCGTCTGGGCGATGTTCCGGTCCTCGCTGGTATTCTCGGCGCGCACCCAGGCGAGGCTTGCGGAGGCTTCCCAGCCGCCGCCCACGCGCCAGGTCCAGCTGCCTTCCACGCCGTAGAGCGTGGCATCCACGTTTCGGTACACGGTGGCGTTGTCATCCCGAAGCACGTCGCCCTGGCCGTGGGCCCGGTCGCGGAGGATGTAGTCGCTGACGTCGTCGTAGTAGACCACGCCGTCCAGCCGGTGATCGCCGGCCTGGAACACGAGGCCGGCATCGGCCTGGCGGTGTGTTTCCGGGTCAAGGCCCGGGTTGCCGATCCAGCGCATCATCGGGACGGGGTTGGCGGCCGCCAGGAAGCGCTCGGAGGCATCGGCGGTGCGGACCGTCTGGCTGAGGCCGGCGAAGCCGGTCCAGCGCTCGCTGAAGCGCTGCTCGAAGCGGAGCAGGCCGCCCCAGTTGTCCTCGCTGATCTCGCCGTCGTGGGTGACGCCGTAGTACTGCTGGTAGAGCCCGTTGGGCGCGGGCAGCATGGGCGACGGCGGGTCGGCGTCGGCCGCATCGGCATCGGCGCTGACCCGGTCGTAGCGCAGCCCCGCCTTCAGGCTGCGCCCGGCGCTCAGGGCCCAGCGGACCTCCGCGAAGGCACCGGCCTGCTCGAGGCTGGCGTCCGGCCAGAGGTAGCTCTGTACCATCTCTACGTTGTCCATGGTCAGGCCCATGAAGCGGGTCGCGCTGCGCTCGTTGCGCTGGTAGTCGACGCCGACGGTCCACTCGAGATCGCCGCCGGTGGTGAATTCGCCGACGATGCGCGCACCGGTCGTATCGGAGCGGGACGGTACCCGCAGCGCCATGGGCATGGTGAGCGGGCGGTTGCTGTAGTTGTCCATAAGGTGCTCGACGTGGGTGCGGTAGAGCTCCACGGAAAGCGCGTCGAGGCCGGCGAGGTCGTAGCCGCGGTAGCGCAGGCGAACCTGGTCGCTTTCGTCCTCCGGCGCGTCCATGCCGGCACCCGGGAACAGCGCATCGGTCGTCTCGGTGCGCTCGAGCGCGAGCTCCAGCCGGTCCCGGTCACGGAAACGCAGGCCGCCTGCGAGGTAGACGGAGTCCTCGGCGTAGGCGGAGCGCACCTCGTCACCGCCGCCATCCTCGTAGTTGTCCGCCGAGCGGTCCTCGATGTTCAGGCGCAGGTAGCCGGGCTCGCCCGACCAGGCCAGCTCCGCGGCGATGTCCCGCTCCAGCCCGTTGCTGGTCGTGCCCGCGCGCAGGCCGCCGCTCAGGCCATCCTTGCCCGGCTCGTTCTCGCGTTCGAAGAGCAGCGTCCCGCCGCTGCCGCCGCCGCCGTAGCGCAGGGTCTGCACGCCCTTGAGCACGACGATGCGCTCGAAGGTATTCACCGAGGCGAAGGAGGTCGGCGGGTCCATGCGGTTGGGGCAGCCGCCGTGCAGGTAGGCGCCGTCGAGGAGCACGTTGATGCGCGACTGGCTCTGGCCGCGCAGCGTGGGCTCGAGGCCGCGGCCTCCGAAGCGGCCCAGGCTTAGGCCATTGACCGAGCGCAGCAGCTCGGCGCCATCGGCGGCCGGCGCGCCGTTTTCCTGGTCCAGGTCGAGTACATCCTGGCCTAGCGGCGCCTCCCGGACGCCGATGACGATGATGTTGGGAAGGTCCTCGCCGGGCGTCCTGTCGGCGCCGAAGGCGGCGCTGGCCGACAGCATGGCGGCGAGACTGCTCGCAATGAGCGTGCGGCTGGACGGGGGGTTCGGTTGCATGGCTGACTTCTGTGCGGACTGAAAAGCCAAAGAAGTATATAGGCAACCGAAATGCTTGCCGTGCGGCATAGTGTCGCAGCTGACTGCGACAGGGGCCCGCTGCAAGTGCCCTCGCAGGGTGCCATGGCCGGGGTCGGCAGGGCCGGTGTATGCTGTCCGCCCCCACCGATCCGGGTGACTCCATGATCATTGTCCGTCCTGTCCGCGAGGACGACCTCGACAGCCTGTACGACCTCGCCCGGGAGGCCTACCCGGGCATGACGACGCTGCCGCCGGACCGGGACGCGCTCGCTGCCAAGATCGCACTGTCCAGCACCAGCGTGGCGAGGGCCGTGGAGAAGCCCGGCAACGAGGTCTACATGCTGGTCATGGAGGACACGGCGACCGGCGCGGTGGTGGGCACCGCCAGCGTGATCGCCAGCCTGGGCGAGGTGGAGCCCTTCTATTCCTACAAGCTGAACAAGGTCACCCACAAGTCGCGGGTACTCGACAAGAAGGTCACGGTCTCCACCCTCAACCTCTCCAACCACTTCGAGGGCTTTGCCGAGGTCGCCACCCTGTTCCTGTCCCCCGCCTACCGCAAGGACGGCAATGGCAAGCTCCTGGCCCGCAGCCGCTACCTGCTCATGGCCGCGCACCGCCAGCGCTTCCCGAAAGAGGTCATGGCCGACCTGCGCGGGCACTACGAGGACGGCGGCCGCTCGCCCTTCTGGGAGGCCGTGGGCCGCCACTTCTTCGAGATGGATTTCGCCGAGGCCGACGTCTTCGGCGCCCTGCACGGCAACCAGTTCATCGCGGAGCTCATGCCGACGCAGCCGGTCTACGTGAACCTGCTGCCGGCCGACGCGCAGGCGGTGATCGGTCGCGTGAACACCGCCGGCGAACCGGCCCTCAAGCTGCTGGAGCGCGAGGGCTTCCGCTGGCAGGGCCACGTCGACATCTTCGACGCGGCGCCGAGCGTGGACGCGGAGATCGACACGCTCGCCACGGTGGCCGCGACCCGCCGCGGGACCCTTGCGGGGCCGCTGGAAGACGGCGCAGCGGCGGTGCCCACGCTGGTTGCCGCCGGAGCCATCGACCGCTTTACGGCCTGCCTGGTGCCCGCCATGGAAGCGGCCGGCGGGCTGCAGCTGCCGGCCGAGGCGATCGAGGCCCTGCCCGTCGGCCCCGGTGAAGAACTCTGGTATACGGAACTCTGAGCATGGCACAGCAACAGGACGGCACCGGCCTGGCGGTGGAAGCCAACTTCGACGGCATCGTCGGCAACACCCACAACTACGCCGGGCTCTCCCCGGGCAACCTCGCCTCAGCGAGGCACGCGCAGAAGCCCTCGCACCCCCGGGCCGCGGCGCGGCAGGGGCTGGCCAAGATGAAGCGGCTGCACGACCTGGGCCTGGTGCAGGGCTTCCTGCCGCCGCACGAGCGGCCGCACCTGCCGACGCTGCACGCCTTCGGCTTCACCGGCAAAGCGGCGGACGTGCTCGCCCGGGCGGCGAAAGACGCCCCGGCCCTCCTCGCCATCGCCTGCTCCGCGTCGCCCATGTGGGCCGCGAACGCCGCCACCGTGTCGCCCAGCGCCGACAGCGCCGACGGCCGCGTCCACTTCACGCCGGCGAACCTGGCCAGCATGGCGCACCGCGCCATCGAGCCGGCGTTCACCGGGCGGGCCCTGCGGACGATCTTTGCCGATGACGCGCATTTCGCGCACCACCCGCCGGTGCCGGCGGGCAACCGCTTCGGCGACGAGGGCGCCGCCAACTACGACCGCCTGTGCAGCGCCCACGGCGAGGCCGGCGCGGCGCTGTTCGTCTACGGCCGCGCCGGCGGCGACGAGGCGGGGCCAACGCGGCACCCCGCGCGGCAGGCCCTGGAGGCCTCGGCCGCGGTCGCGCGCGCCCACGGCCTGGACCCGGCGCGGGTGGTCTACGCCCGGCAGAACCCGGTGGCCATCGACGCCGGCGCCTTCCACAACGACGTGGTCTCCGTCGCCAACCGGCACGTGCTGTTCAGCCACGAGCAGGCGCTCGCGGACCCCGCGGCGGTCGCTGAGGCTCTGCGCGCCGTGGTGCCCGCCTTCGAGGTGGTCACGGTGCCGGCGGCGCAGGTGTCCCTCGAGGATGCGGTGGGCAGCTACCTGTTCAACTCGCAGCTGGTCGATATCCCGGGCCGCGAGGGCATGACCCTTGTGCTCCCCGAGGAGAGCCGCGAGAACCCGCGGGTACTGGCGGCGCTCGAGGCGGTGCGCGACGGCGACAATCCCATCGCGCACCTCGAGTTCGTGGACGTGCGCCAGAGCATGGACAACGGCGGCGGCCCCGCCTGCCTGCGTTTGCGGGTGGTGCTGACTCCCGCGGAGCGCGCCGCGGTGAATCCGGCCTTCCTCCTCGACGACGCGCGCTACGATGCCCTCTGCACCTGGGTGGACCGGCACTACCGCGAGACGCTGACCCCGGCCGACCTCGCCGACCCCGCGCTGCTCGACGAGACCTACGCAGCGCTCGATGACCTGACGGCGCTGCTCGGCACGGGGGCTCTCTACGATTTCCAGCGGGCGCCCTGAGGCGGGGGGTGGAGCGGCATGGAGATGAAAGCAAGCGACGACTTCCGCGACCAGCCGGTCGCGGAGGTGCTCGCTGCGCTGGGCACGGACCCGAAGCAGGGCCTGGGCGGGACAGAAGCTGCCTCCCGGCTGGAGGCCCTGGGGCCGAACGAGATTGCCGTCAGGGAGGAGCCCCTGTGGCACCGGGTGCTGCGCCGCTTCTGGGGCCCGATACCCTGGATGATCGAGGTGGCCGCCCTGCTCTCGGCCATCGTGCAGAAGTGGGAAGACTTCGCCATCATCCTGGTGATGCTTCTGGTCAACGCCGGTCTCGACTTTTTCCAGGAGCACCGGGCGCTGAATGCCCTTGCCACACTGCGGAAAGGGCTCAGCAACAGCTGCATCGTACTGCGTGACGGCGCCTTCAAGACACTGCCCGCGCGCGAACTCGTGCCCGGCGATATCGTCCGCCTGCGTATCGGCAACGTCGTGCCGGCCGACGTCAAGCTTTTCGACGGTGACTACCTGTCCATCGATCAGGCCTCGCTGACCGGAGAATCGCTGCCCGTCTCCCGCGAGACCGGCGACATTGCCTACGCGAACACGGCCATCAAGCAGGGCGAGATGATGGCGGTCGTAGTCAACACGGGCCTGCGCACCGCCTTTGCGCGGGTCGTCTCCCTGGTTGCCCGCGCGGGGCTGGAAGAGCGCAGTCACTTCCAGCGCATGGTCATGCAGATCGGTAACTTCCTGATCCTGGTGACGCTGGCAATGGTTGCGCTCATCGTCTTCGTTGCGCTGTTCCGCGGCGAGAGCCCGCTGGAGATTGTCCGCTTTTCCCTCGTGCTGGCGGTCGCGGCTATCCCGGTAGCGTTGCCGGCGGTGATGTCCGTGACCATGGCGGTCGGCGCCGTCAACCTCGCCCGCCGCCGCGCCATCGTCTCGCGCCTTTCCGCCATCGAGGAACTGGCAGGGGTCGACGTGTTCTGTTCCGACAAGACCGGGACGCTGACGCAGAACCGGATGCAGGTAGCCGAGCCGTTCCTGCTGCCCGGCGTGAGCGCCAGGGACCTGTTCGAGGTGGCCTGTCTTGCTTCCCGTCGAGAGAACGCCGACCCCATGGAGCAGCCCCTGTTCGAGCACCTGGAGACGGCCTTCGCCGAGGCGGACCTCGCGCGCTACCGGCAGACCCGTTTCGTGCCCTTCGACCCGGTGCGCAAGCGCACCGAGGCAGCGCTGGAGGGCGCCGACGGATCGTTCAGGGCCATCAAGGGCGCGGCCCAGGTGCTGCTGGAACTGGTCGAGATTGACGATGAGCAGGCACTCGCCGTCGAGAGAGCGGTAGATGATTTTGCCAGCCGTGGCTACCGCACGCTGGCGGTGGCGCGCGGCGAGGGAGACGGTGCACCGCAGCTGCTCGGGCTGATCCCGTTGTATGACCCGCCGCGCGAGGATTCCGCGGAGGTCGTGCAGCGGATGCGCGAGTACGGTGTGCGCGTGAAGATGATCACCGGCGACCACGTTGCCATCGCCCGCGAGATCGGCCGTCTCCTCGATCTCGAACAGGAGGCGATCGAAGCCAAGCAGCTCAAGGGCTCGGGCAGCCAGGCGCTGCTCGCGCTCGTCGAGGCGCTGACGGGAGCAATCTACCGGGAGCTCAAGGGTGATGTGTCGCTGCGTGAGGCCGAGCGCTTCGCGACCCGGGTCATGGCCAGCGTGCAGGACCTCTACGATACTCGGTTGCTGGAAAGGGAGTTCATCCACACCCACGAGTCGGCGATCATCGAGATGATCGAGTCCGTGGACATCTTTGCGGAGGTGGTCCCGGAGGACAAGTACCGCATCGTCGACACGCTGCAGAAGGGAGGACACATCGTCGGCATGACCGGTGACGGCGTCAACGATGCCCCGGCGCTGCGCAAGGCGGACTGCGGCTTCGCCGTAGACAGCGCGACCGACGCGGCCCGCGCTGCCGCCGACATCATCCTGACGGCGCCGGGGTTGTCGGTCATCAACGACGCCCTGGAACAGGCGCGGGTAACCTTCGAGCGCATGCAGAGCTACGCGATCTTCCGCATAGCAGAGACGGTCCGCATCATCCTGTTCATGACGCTGTCCATCGTGATCTTCGATTTCTACCCGATTACCGCGCTCATGATCATCCTGCTGGCGCTGCTCAACGATATCCCCATTCTCGCGATCGCCTACGATCACACGCGGGTGGAGCGGCGGCCCCTGCGCTGGAACATGTTCGAGTTGACCAGCCTCGCCGTGGTCCTCGGTGTCATGGGCCTGGTCTCGTCGTTCCTGCTGTTCTATCTGCTGAAAGAATGGCAGGTGCCCGAGGAGGAGATCCGCACCTTCCTGTTTCTCAAGCTCATCGTGGCCGGACACAGTACGCTGTACATCACCCGGGCGCGCGGCTGGTTCTGGCAGAAGCCCTGGCCGGCGCCGCTCCTGTTCTGGTGTACGTTTGCCACCGAGATTGCCGGCACCTGCTTCGCGGCGGAAGGCTGGTTCATGGCGCCGGTTGGCTGGGCCAATGCCCTGCTGATCTGGGCTTATGCGCTGGCCTGGTTCCTGGTGAACGACGTGGTCAAGGTGTTCGCCAACCGGCTCCTGCGCCAGGCCGGCGACGGCGCCCCACCTGCTGCGGCGCCGCCTGCGGGCTCCATGAATACGGAAGCGGGTTCTGTCACGAGGGGTGCATGATGGCGAGTTTGCAGGTTCTGCACGGCGAGGAGAGTCGATGAAAATAGCTTTTCACGGTGCCGACCGGGAAGTGACCGGCTCCTGCCACCTGGTGGAGTGTAACGGCACGCGGATCCTGGTCGACTGCGGCCTTTACCAGGGTGGCCGCGAGCTGGCCGAGGAGAACCGGGAGCCGCTGGGCTTCGACCCGGCAAGCATCGACTACCTGCTGCTCACCCACGCGCACCTGGATCACTGCGGCCGCATCCCTTTGCTCGCGGAGCAGGGCTTTCGCGGCGAGATCATCGCCACCGGTGCCAGCCGCGAACTGGCGCGGCTGGTCATGCTGGATGCCGCCCACCTGCAGGAAGAAGAGGCCGACCGGGAGAACCGGCACGCCTCCCGTCGCGGCAAGTCGCGCGAGGCGGTGCTGCCGCTCTATACCACCCTCGACGCCCTCAACAGCCTGGATTTTTTCGGCCGCACGGCGGTCTACGGCAAGCCCCTGGAGCTCGCTGCCGGCACTCGTGCGACCTTCTTGGACGCCGGCCACATCCTCGGCTCGGCCAGTATCCTGCTGGAGCTCGAGGAGGGCGGCCGGCGGCGCCGGGTCCTCTTCTCCGGGGACCTGGGCCCCGGGGGCCGACTGGTGCTCGGCGATCCGGCGCCGCGGCCGGCAGCTGACGTCGTGGTCATGGAAACCACCTACGGCGATCGCCGGCACAAGCAGCTGCACCCCTCCATAGAGGAACTCTACGCGGCTATCGAGGCGACCTTTGCCCGTGGCGGCAACGTGATCATTCCGACCTTTGCCCTCGAACGGGCGCAGGAGCTTCTGTTCTACCTGCGTGAGGGCGTGGAGACCGGCCGGCTGCACAAGAGCATCCAGGTTTTTCTGGATTCACCCATGGCGATATCCGCGACGCAGATTTTCCGGCGCCACCCCGAGTGCTATGGCGCCGAGGCGCGAGAGCTGTTTGCCGAAGGCCGCGACCCCTTCGCCCTCCCGGGGTTGCATTTCACCCGCGAGACAGCGGAGTCCATCGTCCTCAACCGCATCGGCGGAGGTGCTGTCATCCTTGCCGGTTCGGGCATGTGCACCGGCGGGCGGGTCCGCCACCACCTGCGCCACAATCTCTGGCGCCATGACAGCAGTGTGATCTTCGTCGGCTTTGGTGCGCGGGGAACGCTGGCGAGGCGTATTATCGACGGCGCCAGAACGGTGCGCATCTTCCACGAAGATATCCCCGTGAACGCCGAAGTGCACACCATCGGCGGCTTCTCTGCCCACGCCGATTGCGACGAGCTGCTGGCCTGGTGGTCCGCGGGCCCGCGGCCGGAGCAGACCGTGCTCGTGCATGGTGAGGAGGATGCCATGCGCCACTTCGCCGGCCGGCTGCCGGAAGACGCCGCGGTGCTGCAACCCACTCTGCACACAGAGCTGGCCCTGTGACCGCGTAGCCCCCGAACCGCGCCGTGGACCCGATCGTCCTACTGACCGTTTGCTGTGTCGCCCTGCTGGTGGTGTTCGACTACACCAATGGCTTCCACGATACCGCCAACATGGTGGCAGCGTCGGTGGCCACGCAGGCGATGACGCCGGCCCAGGCTATCAGCCTGGTTGCGCTGTTCACCTTCCTCGGCCCGCTCCTCGGCGGCACCGCGGTGGCGGAAACCCTGGGACAGTTCGTCAGCCTTGATGACCAGGCACCGCGGCTGGGTATCAGTATCGTGCTGGCGGGTGTCATCGGCGCCATCGGCTGGAATCTCCTGACCTGGTGGCGCGGCCTGCCCTCATCGTCCTCGCACGCGCTGGTGGGTGGCCTGGTTGGCGCCGTACTGGCCGCCACCGGACCCGACCATGTGCACTGGGGCTGGGGGGCGCTCCTCGACGAGGGGGAATGGACCGGTGTTGCCAAGATCATCGCGGCACTGCTGCTTTCCCCGCTGGCGGGCCTGCTCGCCGGCTATCTGCTGTATAAGCTGCTCAGTCTCTGCCTGCGCAGGGCTTCGCCTTCGGTGAATCGTCCCCTTCGCCGCATGCAGTGGCTGGGCGCGGCCTGGCTGGCCTTTTCCCACGGTACCAACGATGGCCAGAAAAGCATGGGTATCATTACCCTTGTCCTCGTGCTCGGCGGTTTCCTGCCCGCCTTCCAGGTACCGTACTGGGTGATGTTGCTCTGCGCCTCGGCCATCACCCTTGGCACCATGGCCGGCGGCTGGCGCATCGTACGGACCGTGGGTTTCGGGATCTACAAGCTGCGCCCCCTGCACGGGCTGGGCAGCCAGTTGGCGGCGGCCGCTGTCATCGGCGGCGCCGCCTGGTTCGGCGGGCCCGTATCCACCACCCACGTGGTCAGTTCCGCCGTGATGGGTGTCGGCGCGGCGGACCGGCCGCGGGCCGTGCGCTGGGGCAAGGCCGGCGAAGTGCTTTTCACCTGGCTGGTCACGCTGCCGGTGGCGGGATTGCTTGGCGCGTTGACCTGTTACCTGCTGGAGGTTCTGCTATGAACGGGTCTGAGGAGGGGCTGCTGCGGCGTCTCTGGCATCGGGTCTTTCCCCGGGTGCCCGACTTCACCGGCCTGGTGGCTGCCCAGGCCTCTCTGCTCGAAGAGACGCTGGACGAGCTCGCAGCTTTCCTCGCCCGGGAGGAACAGGACCGGGCGACAGAGGTGCGCGCCTGCGTCGACCAGGCCCACGCGCAGGCGCAGGCGCACCTGGACCTGCTGCACCGGTCATTCATTACCCGGATCGACCGGGAGGACATCTATGTCCTTATCACCCGGGTCGATCATATCTTCGATTACGCCACGACCTCGGTCCGGGAAATCGAGCTGCTGGAACTGGCCGCGGACCAATGGATGACGGCGATGGTGGAGCGGCTGCGGGAGGGCACCAGCGCGCTCACTGCCGGTCTCGCCTGCTTCCGGGAACGACCGGAGGACAGCGAGCCCCATGCGGCGCGCGCCCGCCAGGCCGAGCGCGAAGTCGAGGAGCTCTACCGCCAGGCCCTGGCGGAACTGTTCGCCGAAGATGCCTACCGGCCCGGTGAGGGCGAAGAAAGTACGGCGGCCTGCGTGGCGTTCATGCTCGACCGCATGAAGCGTCGCGAGGTCTACCGGCACCTGTCCAACGCGGCAGACCGCCTTGCCCACGCGGGCGAGGCACTGCACGACATGAGCGTGAAATATGCCTGAGCGGCGCGTCAGTCGTCGCGGGCGAGGCGGGTGAGGGCTTTGGGCTCGATGAGCCGGAGTGCGCCGCGCTGCAGCTCTACCAGTCCCTCCTCCGCGAAGCGTCCGAGCTGACGGCTGACCACAGCTCTGCCGGAGCCGGTTTCGGCGGCGAGCTGTTCGTGGGTGGCCTGTACCGTGCCGCCTTCGCCTGCCAGGCGCAGGAGCGCCCGGGCGAGGCGCGCCGGGAAGCCGGTCAGCGCGACATCCTCGACCAGTCGCTCGAAGTCCGCAAAGCGCTGCGCGACGGCGCCGAACACACGCGCGCGGAAGGCCGCGTCGGTCGCCATGGCGCGCTGGAAGTCGGCGCTCGGAACGATCTCGGCGAGCAGGTCCGTTTCGGCGATGCCGCGCGCCGAGTAATCGCGGCCTTCGACCAGGCAGCTGAAGGTCTGCAGGCAGACTTCCCCGGGCGCTACCCGGTAAAGGACAACCTCGCGGCCGTTGGCGGCGGTGAGCGTGACGCGCAGGGACCCCTCGTGCAGCAGCACGAAGCCGCGGCACGGATCACCGGCCCGGAACAGTACCGTGCCGGCGGGGATAGGCCGGGGCGCGCCGGTCACGGCCGCCCCCTGCCGGGCTTACTGCTGCCGCGGTGCCGGGCAGGTGCGGATGCCCAGCAGGCCGTAGGCCGGGCAGATACCCACCAGGCCGGTAACCAGCGGCACCAGGCCGAGCCAGCCCCAGGGGGTCTGCGGGCCGACGAAAACAAGCGAGAGAATGCCGAGGCCGGCGATAATCCGCACGGCGCGGTCGAGGGTGCCTTCATTGCGTTGCATGCTGTACTCCTTTCGGTAGATGCCGATGGAAAGGAAGCATCGCGCAAGACGGTGCCGGTCGTCGGTGACAAAGTCACCGAGCGCCCGGCAGCTTCAGCCCGCAGCATCGCCAGAGACCAGGAAGTCCCTGAGCAGACGCTGGAACGCCGCAGCGTGCTCGATCTGCGTCCAGTGACCGCAGCGGCCGAAGACGTGCAGCTGCGCGTTGTCTATCCAGTGGAGCATCGTCAACGAGGTCTCGAGCGGAATGACGCGGTCGTCACGCCCGTGGATGAGAAGCGTCGGCTGCCGGATGCCCCGCACCGCCGTCTCTTCGTGCGCCATGGCGTCGACCCAGCGCTGTCGCGGCGCCGGGAACATGCGCGCATAGGCCTCGTGAATGCCGGGCCGTGTACTCGCCGCGTGGCGGAGCGCGACCAGTTCTTCCGTGATGCGCGACTGGTCGTAGGCGAAGATACCCATGAGCTCGCGCATGCCGTCGAGGGAGGGGGTGTAGCCCCAGACCGCGTCGAGCCCGGGGGTCAGCTCGAAGGGTACGCCCACGCTGCCCATGAGGACGAGCCGGCGTACGCGCTCGGGGTGTTCGATGGCCATCGCCAGGGCCATGGACCCGCCGAAGGAATTGCCGACCACGTCGACCCGGTCCAGCCCGAGGGCATCGAGAAAGCCGACCAGCTGCGCCAGCCACGCCTCGCGGCTGAACGGGTAATCCGCCGGGACGGCGCTGTAGCCGAAGCCGGCGAGGTCCGGCGCCAGCAGGCGAAAGTGCGGCGCCAGCCCCTCGATGACCAGCCGCCAGTTGGCCCAGGCAGAGACGCCGGGCCCGGAGCCGTGCAGCAGGAGCACGGGAGCCCCCGTGCCGCGGTCGTGAAAGTTGGTCTCGACGTCGCCTATCCGCAGCTGATGGCCGATCTCAGGGTTGTCCGCGCTCATGGCCTCGTTCCTCGGGTCTTTCGGGCAGCCCATGTTGTACCACGGTCTGTTCCGGGAACCTAAGCAGGACTCCCGGCGGCTTGAACCGCCCCGGGCGCTGTGGTCCTATCAGCTACCCGCAGTGTGCTGCAGGATAACGAGAGGCTCCCGCTGATGAGCTCGCGCCCGTGAACGACGACGGCCCCCGGCTGCCCGGGATGCAGGATCTCTGGAACCTGCTGCGCTTCGAGGCGCAGGAGGGGCGCATCTGGCTGGACGAAGAGCGTGTCGTCCTGCTCCGCTCGAGTGAGCTTCGGGGACTTCGCCGGGAACTGATCGATGCCCTGGGCATGCAGCGCGCCAAGGGCCTGCTCACGCGCATGGGCTACATTTCCGGGAAGATGGACGCCGAGCGCGCCCGTCGACTGCGCCCGGATGCGTCGCTGTTCGATGTCTTCTCCGTCGGGCCGCAGTCGCACATGGTCACCGGCCAGGTGAAGGTGATCCCCCAGAAGCTGGACTGGAACGAGGAAGAGAACTACTTCCACGCCATCTTCGACTGGGAGAACTCCTTCGAGGCGGAAATCTTCCTGAGTGAGTTCGGATCGGGCTTTGAGCCCGTCTGCTGGGCGCAGATCGGTTACGCCAGTGGCTTTACCACCCAGTTCATGGGGCGGCAGATCTACTTCAAGGAAACCTGCTGCACCGCCTGCGGCCACCAGACCTGCCGTATCGAGGGGCGCCTGGCCGAGGACTGGGAGGACGCCGAGGACGCCTTCCGGCACTACCAGCCGGACCGCATCGCCGACCAGCTGTTCGAACTGCAGGAGCAGATGGCCGAGCTGCGTTCCCGCGTCGATGCCGAGGAGCATTTCGGCCAGCTCGTGGGCTCCTCGCCGCGTTTCCTCGAGGTCCGCGACCTGCTGTCGCGGGCGGCACGGAGCAAGGTCACCGTGCTGCTCCTCGGCGAGACCGGGGTGGGCAAGGACATGTTCGCCCGGGCCCTGCACGAGGCCAGCGACCGCGCCGACAAGCCGTTCATCGCCATCAACTGCGCCGCCATTCCGCGGGACCTGATCGAGGCCGAGCTTTTCGGCGTCGAGCGCGGTGCCTTTACCGGGGCCGAGAAGACCCGGCCGGGCCGCTTTGAACGCGCGGACACGGGCACGCTGTTCCTCGATGAGGTCGGTGAGCTGTCGCTGCATGCACAGGCCGCCCTGCTGAGAGTACTGCAGGAAGGCGAGCTGGAGCGGGTGGGCGGCTCCGAGGTGCGGCAGGTGGATGTCCGCCTCATCGCCGCCACCAACGAGGACCTGGACGAGGCGGTGCGCGAGGGGCGTTTCCGCCAGGACCTGCTCTACCGTCTCAACGTCTACTCCACCACGGTACCGCCGCTGCGCGAGCGCATCGACGACCTGCCCGATCTCATCAGCCACTTCCTCGACAAGTACGGCTCACTGCACGGCAAGACCGGCCTGTCGGTGACAGACCGCGCCATGACCCTGCTGCGTGAGTACGACTGGCCGGGAAACATTCGCGAGCTGGCCAACATGATCGAGCGCGGCGTGATTCTCTCGAACCCGGGCGGACAGATCGAGGCGGCCCACCTCTTCCCGGCTTTCCGCGGTCAACAGGACGACGACGGTGATTTGCCCGCGCAGCGATCCCTGTCCGAGCTGGTGACCGGCGCCATCGACGCCGGGCACTCCCTCGATGCGGTGGAGCAGCAGCTGATCGACGCGGCCCTGGCGCGCTCGGGCAACAAGGTCAGCGGCGCGGCCCGGCTGCTGGGGCTGACGAGGGCGCAGCTCGATTACCGGTTGAAAAAACGCCAGGATGCCGAAAATTCATGAAATCATGAATGCGGCAGCCGCGAGAGTTCACCATTTCATGAAAAACGCCACCCCCCACGACCCGCCGCTGGCGACGAAAAATATATAACTAGCTAAAAAATCTCGATTTTTCGCTTTGTTGGCATGGCCCCTGCACCCGGGGGGATGACAATGTCATCGCTAACAAAGAGATAACCATGACAAAGTTGAAAGCCGTCGGCCCGGCGCCGACCGCCGAAAACTTCGAGCGCCTCACCCGCTACGTCCGTGTTCGCGGCGAGACGGCGAGCGGCTTCATCGAGTTCGATTTCGCCATCGGCGATCCCTCCCTGTACGTCGAGCTGGTGCTCCCGAAAGGTGCCTTCGACATCTTCTGTGAGCGCAACGGCGTCGTCTTCATGTCCGAGGAGGAGGCTGCGGCCGTGGACGCAGACATGGAGAAATGGCGCTACGGCGATCTTCGCAGGGCCGCTGACGAGTAGCGCAACCGCCCCGGGGCTCAACCCATTCCATAACGAGCAGGTGTCCCATGACCATTGAAATCAAGACCTCGACGATCCAGCCGATCCGCAACACCTTTGCGCACATCGAGCGCCGTTTCGGCGACAAGCCGGCTTCCCGTTACCAGGAAGCCAGCTACGATCTCGCGCCGACCACCAATTTCCACTACCGTCCGCTCTGGGACCCCGAGCGGGAGCTCTACGATCCCGGGCGCACCGCGATCGACATGGAAGACTGGTACGCCTTCCGCGATCCCCGGCAGTACTACTACGGCAGCTACGTGCAGGCGCGGGCGAAGCTGCAGGAGATCACCGAAAGCAATTACGCTTTCTTTACCCGCCGCGACCTCGCCAGCCGCCTGCCCGGGGCGGCCCGGGAGAAGATCGTTCGCTGCCTCCTGCCCCTGCGGCACCTGGAGATGGGCGCGAACATGAACAACGTCTTCGGCTCCGCCTACGGCATCGGCACGGTGCTGACCCAGGCCTTCCTCTACAACGGCATGGACCGGTTGGGCATCGCACAGTACCTCTCGCGCATCGGCCTCATCCTGGACGGCAACAGCGGCGACACGCTGAAAGCGGCCAAGACCAGCTGGATGGAAGACCCGCTCTGGCAGGACCTGCGTCGCTATGTCGAGGACGTACTCGCCCAGAAGGACTGGTTCGAGGTCTTCGTCGCCCAGGACGTCGTTCTCGATACGCTCGTCTATGACATCTTCTACCGCCAGTTCGATGACGCCATGACCGATGCCGGTGCCGGCGACCTCGCCATGCTCATCGAGTTCATGCAGGAGTGGCACAAAGAGACCTCGCGCTGGGTGGACTCGGTCATCAAGACCGCGGTCGCCGAATCCGATGCCAACCGCGAACAGATCGCTGCGTGGGTGGCTGACTGGAAGCAGCAGGCCCTTGCCGCCCTCGGTCCGCTGGCGGCGGAGGCCGTCGGCCCCGACGCGATCAACGCAAGCGCGGAAGTCCTCAACAAGCGCCTGGCCAAGGCCGGCCTCTAAGGGAGTAAAGACGATGTCAAAAGTCTACATGGCACTGCAGGACAACGAGGAGGCCCACTACCTCGTGGAGGCGCTGGAAGAGGACAACCCCGATGTCACCGTCGACTACCAACCGGCGATGATCCGCATCGAGAACGAGGATCGGCTCGTGCTCAAGCGGGAAACCGTCGAGGAAAAAATGGGCCGCGACTGGGACCTGCAGTCCCTGCACGTGAACCTGGTCACCATCGGCGGCAATGTCGATGAAACCGACGACGAATTCACCCTGAGCTGGAACTGAGAGATAACACGGAGCGACTGACATGGCCGCAAGAAAACTGAACCTCAAGGAGCGCTACAGCCTGCTGACCCGGGATCTCGACTGGGAATACAGCTACCGCGACAAGAAGGAAATTTTCCCCTACGAGGATTTCGAGGGCATCAAGATTACCGACTGGAGCAAGTGGGAGGATCCCTTCCGCCTGACCATGGATGCCTACTGGAAGTACCAGGCCGAGAAGGAAAAGAAGCTCTATGCGATCTTCGACGCCTTCGCCCAGAACAACGGCCAGCAGAACGTGACGGACGCCCGCTATATCAACGCGATCAAGGTCTTCCTCACCGGCGTCTCGCCGCTCGAATACCAGGCCTACTCGGGCTATGCGCACGTCGGGCGCCAGTTCAGCGGCGTCGGTGCCCGCACGGCCTGCCAGATGCAGTCGATCGATGAACTGCGGCACGTGCAGACGCAGGTGCACGCGATGAGCCACTACAATAAGTTCTTCGACGGCTTCCAGGACTTCTCCCACATGCACGACCGGGTGTGGTACCTGTCGGTGCCGAAGTCCTTCTTTGACGATGCGCGCAGCGCCGGGCCCTTCGAGTTCATGGTGGCGATCAGCTTCTCCTTCGAGTACGTGCTGACCAACCTGCTCTTCGTGCCCTTCATGTCCGGTGCCGCCTACAACGGCGACATGGCCACGGTGACCTTCGGCTTCTCCGCGCAGTCCGACGAGGCCCGGCACATGACGCTCGGGCTGGAAGTGATCAAGTTCCTCCTCGAGCAGCACCCGGACAACGTCCCCATCGTCCAGCGCTGGATCGACAAGTGGTTCTGGCGCGGCACCCGCCTGCTGGCCATCGTTGCCATGATGATGGACTACATGCTGCCGAACCGGGTCATGTCCTGGAAGGAGGCCTGGGAGGTGTACTTCGAGGAGGCCGGCGGCGCCCTGTTCAAGGACCTGGCCCGCTACGGGATCGAGATGCCGAAATACGCGGCCACCGCGATCGCCGAGAAGGACCATATCTCGCACCAGACCTGGAGCACTTTCTACAACTACGGCCACGCCGCCGCGTTCCACACCTGGATGCCGGACGAGAAGGAAATGGACTGGCTGTCGGAGAAATACCCGGACACCTTTGACAAGTACTACCGTCCGCGCTTTGAGCACTGGCGCGAAAAGGAGCAGGCCGGTGAGCGTTTCTACAACCCCACGCTGCCCATGCTCTGCAACACCTGCCAGATTCCCATGGGCTTCACGGAAATGGACGACCCGTCGCTCATCGCCTACCGCCAGTCTGTCTACCAGGGCGAGCGCTACAACTTCTGCTCCGATGGCTGCAAGGACATCTTCGACCACGAGCCGGAGAAGTACGTGCAGTCCTGGCTGCCGGTGCACCAGATCTACCAGGGCAACTGCGGTGGCGCCGATATCGAGAAGGTTCTCAGCGAATACTACCGGATCAACATGGGCAAGGACAATCTCGACTTCCACGGCTCACCCGACGAGGCGCGCTGGAACGCGTGGCACAACCTCGAGTCCGCCGAAGAGCGGCTGAAGAAGGCCGGCTAGCAGTTAACAAGGAGTAAGAGACCATGGCAGTAGCAGCAATTACGCCGGATTACACCGGCGAGCGGCTCGACCGGGTGGAGAATTTCCACGGCAACATCGTCGTCTACGTGGGCTGGGACCGGCACCTCATGTTCTGTTCCCCGATCGCCTTCGCGACGCCGCCGGACACCACCTTCGGCAAGCTGCAGGATGAGATGATTGCCGGCGCCTACGCGCAGCATCCGGACTTCGCGAAGATCGACTGGGAACAGGTGTGCTGGCTCCTCAACGGGGAGCCCTTCACACCGGACCGGGAGGCGACGCTTGCGGCCCAGGGTGTCGATCACAAGTCCATCATCCGCATGCAGACGCCGGGCCTCGAGGGCATCGGCGGTTCGCACAGCTGATGCGCGCGGCAAGCGTGGCAGGAGGCACCGGCCATGTATGAGGTGACCATTGAGCCGACCGGGGACGTGGTTGAGGTGGAGGAGGGCCAGACCCTGCTCGATGCCAGCCTGCGCCAGGGCGTCTGGCTGCCCTTCGCCTGCGGCCACGGCACCTGCGGAACCTGCAAGGTTCAGATTCTCGAGGGAGAGGCCGACCCGGGGGACGCATCGCCCTTCGCCCTAATGGACGTGGAGCGCGAGGAAGGCAAGGTGCTCGCCTGCTGTGCCCTGCCGCAGAGCGACCTGGTCATCGAGGCGGATATCGATGTCGACCCGGATTTCCTCGGCTACCCGGTGGAGGACTACGAGGCGACGGTGGAGTCCATCACCGATCTCTCGCCGACTATCAAGGGCTTGCGCCTGCGGCTGGATCGACCCATGGCCTTCCAGGCCGGTCAGTACATCAATCTGCAGCTTCCCGGCGTCGAGGGTGCCCGCGCCTTCTCCATCGCCAACAAGCCCTCGGAGAACGACGTGGTGGAACTGCATGTGCGCCACGTCCCGGGCGGTGCGGCGACGACTTACATCCACGAGCAGCTGGCGGAAGGCCAGACGGTGCCGCTGTCCGGCCCCTACGGCCAGTTCTTCGTGCGCAAGTCGGCGAGCGAGGACCTGATCTTCATCGCCGGCGGCTCCGGCCTGTCGAGCCCCCAATCCATGGTGCTCGACCTCCTCGAGCACGGCGATACGCGAAAGATCACGCTGTTCCAGGGGGCGCGCAACCTGGCTGAGCTCTACAACCGGGAACTGTTCGAGGCGCTGGCCGCCGAGCACGAGAACTTCAACTACGTGCCTGCGCTGGATGCCCCGGAGGAGGGCTCCGGCTGGGAGGGGTTCACCGGCTATGTGCACGAAGCAGCGATTGCCCACTTCGACGGCCAGTTCGGCGGCCACAAGGCCTATCTCTGCGGCCCGCCGCCAATGATCGATGCGGCGATCACGGCGCTGATGCGCGGCCGGCTCTTCGAGCGTGATATCTACATGGAGCGCTTCCTGACGGCCGCCGACGGGGCCGAGGGCGGCACCCGCAGTGCGCTGTTCAAGCGGATCTAGCCAGTGAACACCGGCCACAGGATCACGCTTGCGCCCGGGGGGCTGGCGTTTTCCTGCGGGGCGGAAGAGAACCTCCTGCAGGCACTGCAGCGGGTCGGTGTCGCGCCCGACCTGCTGGCGGCCATTCCCGTCGGCTGCCGCGGTGGCGGCTGCGGGGTTTGCCGCATCCACGTGCGCGCCGGGCAGTTCCACACCGGGCGCATGAGCCGCAAGCACATCAGCGAGGCGGACGAGGAAGCCGGTACGGTCCTCGCCTGCCGTGTCTTTCCCGAGAGCGACCTGGAGATCGAGGTGGACCTGTCCGCGGCCAACCCGATCACCCGCTCTTCCACCATAGCGAAACAACAAGGGGGATAAACCCATGCAGAAAGGCGTCATGCGTCCGGGGCACGTGCAGATCCGCGTGCTGGACATGGAAGCGGCGGTAAGCCATTACCGCGACCGTCTCGGTCTCATCCACACGCACACCGACAGCCAGGGCCGGAACTACTTCAAGGGCTGGACGGAAGTCGATGCGTTCTCTGTGGTGCTGCGCGAGGCGGACGAGCCGGGCATGGACTTCATGGGCTTCAAGGTGATGGACGCGGCGACGCTGGCGGCGCGCAAGCAGGACCTTATCGCCCACGGCTGCCAGGTGGAGACGATCCCCGCCGGTGAGCTGGACGGCTGCGGCGAGCGAGTGCGCTTCGATTCACCGACGGGCCACTGGTTCGAGCTGTTCGCGGAGAAGGAGCAGACCGGCAAGTGGGGCGTGGGCGAGCGCAACCCCGACGCCTGGCCGGAAGACCTGAAGGGCATGAAGGCGACGCGCTTCGACCACTGCCTGCTCTACGGCGACGACATCGACGGTACCGTGGACCTGCTGCAGAACGTGCTCGGCTTCCAGCTGGCAGAGCAGGTGGTGGACCAGGAGGCGGACCTGCGGGTGGCGGCGTTCCTGACCGTGTCGATGAAGGCGCACGACGTGGCCTTCGTGCGGCACGAGGAGAAGGGCAAGTTCCACCACGCGTCGTTCTACCTGAGCACCTGGGAAGACGTGCTGCGGGCGGCGGACCTGATCTCCATGCACGACATCGCGCTGGACATCGGGCCGACGCGGCACGGGCTGACGCACGGGCAGACGATCTACTTCTTCGACCCGTCGGGGAACCGCAACGAGGTGTTCGCGGGGGGCGACTACACCTACCCGGACCACCCGGTGGTGACCTGGGACGCGGCGCAGCTGGGCAAGGCGATCTTCTACCACGACCGCCAGCTCAACGACCGCTTCCTTGGCGTCGTGACCTAGCAGCAGGACCCTGCGGGCGCCCCGCGGGGCGCCCGCGCCTCAGTCCTGCGCGTGGATTTCCCCGATGATCTTGCCGGTGATCTCGGCCGTGCGCCGGATATGGATCTCGTTGGCCGCGCAGAGGGCCGCGGCGTCCTTCGCAATGGCCGCTTCGTAAATGGCCTCGTGCTCGGCGTGAACGTCGCGCCGGGCATCCTTGTCGATGCGGGCGACATTGCGGTAGCGCTTGTGCTGGTCGTAGAGGATCTCGTAGAAGCGCATCAGCCAGGGCGAATCGCAGCAGGAAATCAGCGCAAGATGGAACTCCCGGTTCCGCGCCTCCCATTTCTGGATGTCCGGCTCGGGCATGTTCTCTGCCTTGGTGAGGTGGTGAAAGGCGGCGACCACCGCCGATTCCCAGGCTTCGTTGCTGTTCTCCACGCTGCGCTTCAGCGCCATGCCTTCGATGACGACCCGCAGGTCCGTAATTTCCTCGAGCTCCCCCAGGGACATATCGGTAACGCGGAAGCCCCGTTGACCCTTTACCGAAACGAAGCCGTCGGCGCTGAGGCGGTAAAGCGCTTCCCGTAGCGGCGTCGCCCCTACCTCGTAGCTGCGTTTCAGGTGCTCCACCCGCAGCTTTTCTCCCGGCTTGAACTGCCCGTGGACAATGTCCTCGCGCAGGCGCTGGTAAGCGGCGTCGGTGAGCGTGGAGGCCTGGTTTGTCGTCATCGAGGAGTTCCCGTGGGAGAAAGTTTCAAATCCTAGCTTAGGTGCCCCCGGCACAAAATACCATAATCTCTATATATTTTGCTGTTAAGTGACCAATAGCTGGCGCTAACAAAAAAATCTCGATATTTCTTGCAATCATCGAAAGTGGGTCCTAAGGTTAAGTTCAGGCAGCGATGCCGATAACGCTAACAACGACCGCAAGGAACCGCTCATGCAGAAAGGCGTCATGCGTCCGGGGCACGTACAGATCCGCGTGCTGGACATGGAAGCCGCGGTAAGCCATTACCGCGACCGTCTCGGTCTCATCCACACGCACACCGACAGCCAGGGCCGGAACTACTTCAAGGGCTGGACGGAAGTCGATGCGTTCTCTGTGGTGCTGCGCGAGGCGGACGAGCCGGGCATGGACTTCATGGGCTTCAAGGTGATGGACGCGGCGACGCTGGCGGCGCGCAAGCAGGACCTTATCGCCCACGGCTGCCAGGTGGAGACGATCCCCGCCGGTGAGCTGGACGGCTGCGGCGAGCGAGTGCGCTTCGATTCACCGACGGGCCACTGGTTCGAGCTGTTCGCGGAGAAGGAGCAGACCGGCAAGTGGGGCGTGGGCGAGCGCAACCCCGACGCCTGGCCGGAAGACCTGAAGGGCATGAAGGCGACGCGCTTCGACCACTGCCTGCTCTACGGCGACGACATCGACGGTACCGTGGACCTGCTGCAGAACGTGCTCGGCTTCCAGCTGGCAGAGCAGGTGGTGGACCAGGAGGCGGACCTGCGGGTGGCGGCGTTCCTGACCGTGTCGATGAAGGCGCACGACGTGGCCTTCGTGCGGCACGAGGAGAAGGGCAAGTTCCACCACGCGTCGTTCTACCTGAGCACCTGGGAAGACGTGCTGCGGGCGGCGGACCTGATCTCCATGCACGACATCGCGCTGGACATCGGGCCGACGCGGCACGGGCTGACGCACGGGCAGACGATCTACTTCTTCGACCCGTCGGGGAACCGCAACGAGGTGTTCGCGGGGGGCGACTACACCTACCCGGACCACCCGGTGGTGACCTGGGACGCGGCGCAGCTGGGCAAAGCGATCTTCTACCACGACCGTCAGCTCAACGACCGCTTCCTCGGCGTCGTGACCTGAGCATCGCCCGCCCCAATCATTCACCAGGACTTGAGCAATCCATGGACCAGGTAAAGCATTTCATCGCGGGGGAGTACCGGGAGTCCTCCCTGGGACGCACCTTCGACAACATCAATCCCTGTAACGGCGAGAAGATCGGCGTGGTTCACGAGGGCGGTGAGGAAGAGATCAATGCCGCCGTAACGGCCGCCCGGGAGGCACTGAACGGCGAGTGGGCCCGGATGCCTTCCCAGCAGCGCACGGACGTGCTCCACGCGGTAGCGGACGGGATCGACAAGCGCTTCGACGCTTTCCTCGAGGCGGAGTGCCTCGATACGGGCAAGCCCTACAGTATTGCCAGCCACATCGACATTCCCCGCGGCGCCGCGAATTTCCGCGTCTTCGCCGATGCCGTGCGCAACGTGCCCACGGAAGCGTTCCACATGGAGACGCCCGACGGCACCGGGGCCTACAACCTCGCCGTGCGCAAGCCCAAGGGGGTGATCGGCGTTATCAGCCCCTGGAACCTGCCGCTGCTGCTGATGACCTGGAAGGTCGGGCCGGCGCTGGCCTGCGGCAACACGGTGGTCGTCAAGCCCTCGGAGGAAACGCCCACGACCACCGCACTGCTCGGCGAGGTCATGAACGAGGCCGGCGTGCCGGCGGGCGTTTTCAACGTGGTTCACGGCTTCGGGCCCGGCTCGGCGGGAGAATTCCTGACCCAGCATCGCGGTGTCGACGCCATTACCTTCACCGGGGAAACGCGCACCGGTGAGGCCATCATGCGCGCTGCTGCCAGCGGCGTCCGCGATGTCTCCTTCGAGCTGGGCGGCAAGAACCCCGCCCTGGTCTTCGCCGACTGCGACATGGACCGCGCCATCGAGGGCACGCTGCGTTCCGTCTTCGCCAACTGCGGCCAGGTGTGCCTGGGCACGGAGCGCGTCTACGTCGAGCGCCCGATCTTCGATGAGTTTGTTTCCCGCCTGGCGGAGGCGGCCGGTCGCTACCGGCTCGGGCGCCCCGAAGACCCGGCGACGGACATGGGCCCCCTCGTCTCTCACGAGCACCAGCGTAAGGTGCTTTCCTATTACGAGTTGGCAAAGGAAGAGGGCGCCAACGTTGTCCTCGGCGGCGGCGTGCCGGACATGCCCGGCGAGCTTGCCGGCGGCGCCTGGGTCGAGCCCACGATCTGGACCGGCCTGCCCGAGAGCTCGCGCATCGTCCGCGAGGAAATCTTCGGCCCCTGCTGCCACATCCAGCCCTTCGACGATGAGGAGGAGGCGATCCGGCTCGCCAACGACACGCCCTACGGCCTGGCCGCCGCCATCTGGAGCCAGGACGTGTCGCGGATTCTCCGCGTGACGCCCCGCATCGAGGCCGGCATCACCTGGGCGAATGCCTGGTTCCTGCGCGACCTGCGCACTCCCTTCGGTGGCTGCAAGCAGTCCGGTATCGGCCGCGAAGGCGGCGTCCACTCGCTCGAGTTCTACTCCGAGCTACAGAACATCTGCATCAAGATCTGAAGAGGCTAGCGCATGGCAACCCTGGATAAAGCAACGGTCGACACGCTCGCGGAGCACCTGGAAAACGCGGAGCTCGAGGCCCGGGACGTCGTCAAGATCACGGACGACTACCCGGCCATGGACTACGAGGACGCCTACAACATCCAGTGGGAGATCCGCCGTCGCAAGGAGAGCCGCGGCCACCGCATCGTCGGCATGAAAATGGGGCTCACCTCCTGGGCGAAGATGGCACAGATGGGTGTCGAGCAGCCCTGCTACGGCTTCCTCGCCGATTACTTCAGCTGTGAGAGCGGCGCCGCCATCGACACGGCGAAGCTGATCCACCCGAAGGTCGAGGCGGAGATCGCCTTCGTCACGAAGGCCCCGCTGCGCGGCCCCGGCTGCCACGTGGCCGATGTGTTCGCCGCGACGGATTTCATCCTGCCCGCCGTCGAGGTCATCGACTCCCGCTACCGCGACTTCAAGTTCGACCTGGTCAGCGTCTGCGCCGACAACAGCTCGTCCTCGCGCTTCGTGACCGGGGGCCGCCGGCTGCCGGTCGATGCCACGGACCTGACAACGCTCGGCGTCGTGATGGAAAAGAACGGCGAGATCGTCGAGATGAGCACCGGCGCCGCCGTGCTCGGCAACCCCGCGGCGAGCGTGGCCATGCTGGCCAACATGCTCGGTGAGCGTGGCGAGGAGATTCCGGCGGGCACCTTCATCATGACCGGCGGCGTGACCGCGGCGGTGGCCGTGGCCGCCGGCGACGTGATCAACGTGCGCTACCACGAGCTCGGCAGCCTCTCCATGAGGTTCGTGTGAGCACGGCCGCCTGCAGCATCCTGCGCGCCGGCGCGCTGCTCGCGCTCCTGGGCGTTGCCGCCTGCGAAGCGCCGCTGCGTTTGGAGGGCGTCGAGGCGAATCGCGCCGAGCCGGTAAAGCGCTACGACACGCTGCAGGCGGCCGCCGCCACGGCAGAAAAGCTGGTCGTGGTCAGCTCCGCCGGTGCGGCGCTGGTCTCCAGCGATGGCGGCGAGAGCTGGCAGCGCGATGCACTGCCCGGCGCGCCCTCGCTCATCGACGTCACCGCCTGTGCCGACGGCGGGATCTTTGCCCTCGACTCGGAGCGCCGCGTCTGGGCGCTGACCGGCGACGGGACCTGGCAGGGCGAGAGCCTGCCCACGCCGGAAAGCACCCTCTCCATCCACTGTGCCCCGGGGGGAAGGCTCTGGGTGACCGCCGGTTTCGCCACGCTGCTGCACCGCCCGGTCGCCGGTGGTGCCTGGACGGAAGACAGCCTCGGCGACGACCTTCAGTTCACGCGCGTCAAGTTCGTCGATGCCGAGCACGGCTTCGCGGTCGGCGAATTCGGCACCGTGGTCGCCAGCAGCGACGGCGGCGACAGCTGGGACTACCTGCCGCCGATACCCAACGACTTCTACCCGATGGCGGCGGACTTTCTCGACCGCACCACGGGGTGGGTCGGCGGCCTTGACGGCGTCATCTGGGAAACCAGGGACGGCGGCCGGCAGTGGACGCGCCAGGAGACGGGCAGCGCCACGCCGGTCTACCGCATCGAGGCTTCCGATGCCGGCGTGGTCGCGGTCGGCGGCGCCGGCAAGTACTACGAGTATGTCGGCGGCAGCTGGGTAAAGCCGGCCAATGCGCCGGAAGTACTCGCCTATTTCCGCGCGGTCGAGCTCCTCGGCCCGGGGCGGATCCTGCTCGCGGGTGCCGGCGGCGCCATGGCGCTGCTCGACCGCTCCATGCCCGCGCGCCCCAACGCCAGGAGAGAGCTAGCCAGTGAATAAGTTCGGTGTGATCAGCAGGTTCTTCCGCCTCATCGAGGTCTGGGTCTTCTATCACCCCAAGACCTTTCTCGCCGCGATTCTCCTGGCCACGGCCTTCTTTGCGACGCGTATCCCCTACGTGCAGATGTACTCGGACTTTGCCGATCTGCTCCCCCAGGAGCACCCCTACATCCAGCTGCACAACGAGGTGAAGGACACCTTCGGCGGTGCCAACAACATCGTCATGGCCCTTTCCGTCCGCGAGGGCGATATCTTCAACACCGAGACCATGGAGCGCATCCACGCCCTGACCCAGGGTGTCGACAGCCTTCCCGGGGTCAACCACAACCTCGTGCGCAGCGTGACGCACCGCACGGTGCGCAAGACCTGGCTCACCGAGATGGGCACGATGAACTCGGAGCCCTACTTCGACCCGCTGTACCCGGAGGTGACCGAGGCAGAGGCCGCGGCCTTGCGGCTGGACGTCATGAGCGACCCCTCGGTCTACGGCCTGCTGGTGTCGCCGGACCTCAAGTCGGCGCTGATCAAGGCGACCTTCAACGAGGGCCAGCTCGACTACGTGGCCATCTTCGATCAACTGAACGCACTCAAGGCCGAAGTCCTCGCCGCCGAGGGGCCCGCCATTGATGTCTACACGACCGGGCAACCGGTGCTGCTCGGCTGGGTGTACAGCTATCTCGGCCAGATCATGCAGATCTTCCTGCTGACCCTGGGCATCCTGACCGCATTGCTCGTGCTCTATTTCCGCACCCGAATCTACGGCATCGCCCTGCCCCTGGTGGGTGTCGCGATCTCGGCGACCTGGGGGCTCGGCATCGTATCGATGCTTGGCTACAACCTCGACCCGCTGACCCTGGTGATCCCCTTCCTGATTACCGCGCGGGCCATGTCTCACGGCATCCAGCTCGTCGAGCGTTACTACGTGGAGCTGCCGCACGCCAGGGATAACCACGATGCCGCCCGCCGCACTTTCGAAACGCTGTTCCGGCCGGGCACGCTGGGCATTATCTCCGACGCGGTCGGCCTGCTGCTGATTGCCCTGGGCTCCTCCCCGATCAACGTCAAGCTCGGCATTTACGCGTCGATCTGGGCGTCGACGGTGGTCATCACGGTGCTCATGGCCGTGCCGCTCCTGCTCTCCGTGCTGCCCATGGCCCGGGCCCGTGACGCGGCGGCCGCCGGCGGGCGCGGCGCCTTCCGCGGTGCCGCCAACCTGGTCATCAGCCGTGCGGGCTCCACCGCGATCATCCTTTTCGCCGTGGCGGTCTATGCCGTCGGTGGTTTCCTGAGTTCGAAGGTGCAGATCGGTGAGTCAGAGCCTGGCTCGCCGATCCTCTACCCGGACCACGACTACAACGTCTCCTCCAAGAACATCAACGACAACTTCCCCGGTTCCGAGGAGATGTACGTCGTGGTGCGCACCGCTGAGCCCGGCGGCATCAAGCGGCCGGAAGTGCTGCACGCGATCCGCGATTTCCAGCACCACATGCTCGGGGACCCGGATATGGGCGGCAGCCGGGGGATCACGGACCTCGTGCTGCAGGTGAACCAGATCCTGCACAACAACGATCCGCGCTGGGCCATCATCCCGGACGAGCCCAGCTATGTCGGCGGCCTCCTGTTCGCCTACATGGCATCGAGCCCGATTCCCGGCGCGCTCAAGGAGTTCATCGACACGGATGAACAGACCGCCAACATCGTCTTCTTCTACAAGGACCACAAGGGCGAGACCCTGCGCCGCGCTATCCATATGGCCAAGGCGTGGATAGAAGACCCGGCCAACCAGGTCGAGGGCATGGAAGTGCGCCTCGCCGGCGGCCCCATCGGCGTCACCGCGGCTATCAACGAGGCCGCCTACCAGAGCAACCTGGTCATCATCCCCGCGGCCATGGCGATTATTTTCCTCTTCGTCACGCTGTTCTACTGGTCCCTGCACGCGGGCTGGCTGATGTTCATGGTCATGACCTTCTGCACGGTGGCCACCTACGCCTACATGGGCGTGGTGGGTATCGGCATCGATGTGAACACGGTACCGATCATCGCCGTCGGTATCGGCGTCGGCATCGACTACTCGATCTACATGATGGACCGGGTCCGTGAAGAGACGGCGGCCGCCGGCGGCGACCTGGAGATCGGGGTACGCAATGCCATCGCCACCACCGGCAAGGCCATCGCCTTTACCGCCACGGCGCTGATCGGCGGGGTGGTGATGTGGGCGCTGGTTTCGGAGCTCCGTTTCCAGGCCGACGCCGCGCTGTTGCTGGTGGTCATGCTGATTCTCAACGCCTGGGCGGCGGGCAATCTCGTCCCCGCCTGGATTGTCCGTTTCCGCCCCGGCTTCATCGTCCGGGCGAAACCCCACCTGGAGGAAGAAGAGTCGGCGGCGCTTCCCGCCGGTGCCTGAGGTACCGGCGTCAGCGGCGTCATTACAACGTTGTGCGATACCACGACACAGAGGGTAAACCATGAAAAATAACGTTAAGAGACTGGCCGTCGCGACATCGACGGCGCTCCTGGCGGCGGTGGCCGCACAGGGAGTCGGCGCGCAGGGCCGCTGGGACACTGCCGGTTTCGTCGAGAACGCCACGTTCTATCGCGACGGCTTCGGGCTATCCAAGTCCCGAAATACCGCCCAGTTCGAGTTCAGCAAGGAATTCGGCAAGAAGATGGGCCTCTCCAACTTCCGCGTCAGCGGCACGCTTCGCGCCACCTACGATGCCGTCTACGACCTCAACAACGACGAGTGGGGCGACAGCGCCGGGGGGCCGCGCAGCTTCGAGAACTTCGGCAGCACCACGGCGCAGGCACTCTTCGGCGGCAACGGAGATTCACCCTGGGGCGCCTCCATCCTGGGCAACGCGGGCGCCGCCGCCGGCAACCCGATCCCCCCGGGTTTTCTCTTCGACGTTTCCCAGAATCCGAACGAAGGGCTCAAGGTGCTCGGCGAGGACTTCCACGGCCCCAACGGCGGCGTGACCATCGGTGTGCCCGTTCGTCCCTGCAACGTGGACAGTCGCGGTTGCGGCCTCGACAACTACATGGAGTTCGACGCCAACGACCTGCGCTACCCCGACTTCAACGATCAGCTGGATTTCGTTCGCGAGCTCTACGTCGAGGGCAGCATACCCACCGGCACCATGTCCGAACTCTTCCTGCGCATCGGCAAGCAGCAGGTGGTCTGGGGCCGCACGGACCTGTTCCGGGTGCTCGACATCATCAACCCGGTGGACTACCAGCGCCACAACATCTACGACGAGCTGGAGGATATCCGCATTCCGCAGTGGATGGCGACGGCCGAATACCGCTTCGGCGCGGTCGGGGGCTTTGACGACCTCAATTTCCAGGCGGTCTGGAACTTCGACGAGTTCCGGCCGAACAACCTGGGCCAAGGGGGCGGCCCCTACACCATCCTCGACGCGGCCTCGTTCTTCCGCGCCATGAACAACTGCTGGGAGAATGGCTGTACCGTGTCGAACTTCGTACCCGCCGCCGCCATCGGCCTGACGGATGACCCGGGCATGCTCGCGGCGGATTTCGCCCCCGGCGTGATCGGCATCCGCGACGTCGACATGCCCGGCTGGGAACTCGGCAACACGCAGGGCGGCGTCAAGCTCGAGGGTGTGTACAAGAGCGTGGGCTTCTCGCTCAACTACTACCATTACTTCCAGCAGCTGCCGGTACTGCGCGGCGGCATTCCCGCGATGAACGCCTTCACCGGTGAGATCGGCAGCTGGGATCACCTGATCGCCTTCGACGTGAATTTCCCGGAGGTGGACCTGTTCGGCGGCTCCCTGGACTTCTACGTGGACCCGATCAAGTCGGTGTTCCGGGTCGAGGCGGCCTACACACAGGGCGAGGAGATTCAGAACACGCTGGACCCGCAGCTCTACTCGGAGACGGACATGTTCCGCTGGGTCCTCGGCTGGGACCGCAACACCTTCATCCCGTTCCTGAACCGGACCCGGGCCTTCCTCATCTCCGCCCAGGTCTTCGGCGAGCACGTGCTCGATCACGAGCTCGAGCAGCGGCCCCTGGGCGTCGCGGGCATGCCGAACTGGGAAGACAACTACATCGCCACCTTGCTCATCAAGGGCTGGTACAAGTCCGACACGATCAGCCCGCAGGTCATCATGGCCTGGGATTACGAGGCCGGCGCCGGGACCATTGCGCCCTCCGTGGACTGGCTGATCAACGACAACTGGCGCCTCGTTGTGGGCTTCAACATCAAGGTCGGGGACGACATGGGCGACCAGTCCTTCGACGATTGCCGCAGCTGCAACCCGTTCCCGCCCTTCACGGCGTCGCCGGCGCATGCGAATCCGATGCAGTCCGGCTCCGTCGGCCTGTCCGGCATCGAGCCGCTCGGCCGCTTCCGCGCCGGACCGCTGGGCAGCGCGAGCCAGGAAGACGAGTTCCAGGTCACGCTGCGCTACCGCTTCTGATTCGAGATAACGACAGGGAGATACCCATCATGTTCAGGAAAACACTGCTTGCCGCCAGCCTCGTGCTGGCCGGCGCCACGGCGACCCAGGCCGCGACCATGGAAGACGTGGAGCGCTCCTTCTACCCCTACGAGGATGGCGTGCCGACCGTTGACGGACTCACCCCCGGAACGGTCGTCACCGCCGGCAACGTCGACCAGTTCAAGGAGGCGCTGGACCCGGCGCTGTACCAGCACATCAAGGACGGCTGGGTGGAGATCACCGTCGGTGAGACCACCTCCTTCGACCTTCACCCCAACTACGTGCAGGCAACCCGCGACGCGGTCGGCGAGGTCTCCCTGGGTGACAGCCTCGGCCAGATCAATGGCTTTGTCGCCGGCCGGCCTTTCCCGGAAGAGCCGTCCCTGGACGACCCGCGGGCGGGGGAGAAGCTCGCCTGGAACTACCGCTACGGCTACAACTGGGGCGACAACGCCGCGATCTACCCGTTCTACTGGCGCTACCGCGACATGGACTCCGGCAAGGTGGAACGGACCATCAAGTTCAACTTCCACTTTCTCAACTACATGCACCGGGTGAACCAGCCGCCGGTACCCGAGTTCGAGGACAACCCCTCCGAGCTGTTCCGCGCCATCTACGTCCAGGTGCTCGAGCCCTTCGACGTCAAGAACACGCAGCTGCTGATCCACCGCCATGACGATGACCAGGTCGCGGACAACACCTGGCTGTACCTGGGCTTCCAGCGCCGCGTGCGCCGGCTGGCCTCCGGCCAGATCACCGACTCCTTCCTCGGCTCGGACCTGATGATCGAGGACTTCGAAGGTTACAACGGCCGCCTGTCGGATATGAACTGGAGCTACAAGGGCACCGAGAACATCCTGCTCCCGTTCTACAACCACAACGACATGGAGCTGGCGACCGATCTCGAGGATCCCGAGGGCTACCAGTTCGTCGACTTCGGCGGCAAGGGCGGCTGCTTCCCGGAAATTACCTGGCAGCTGCGCAAGGTCTACGTCCTCGAGTCGGACCCGGTGGACGATAACCACCCGATCAGCAAGCGTGTCCACTACGTCGACGCCCAGACCTTCACCCTGCCCCGGACCCTGACCTATGACCGCAAGGGCGACCTGTGGAAGTCCTGGACCATCGGCCAGGCGCATCCGGACCACCACCTGCCGAAGAACAAGGGGACCGGCGTCTCCATCGACGACGCGTTCTCGATGATCGATGTGCAGGCCTCGCACTGCACCACCGGGCAGTTCAAGGGTCAGGTAGATCCGGAACTGAACCCGGTGAAACTGTTCAGCGTGCAGAACATGCGCGCTACCGGCCGCTAGGTCCATCCAGGCCGACTGGCTCCCCCGGCGCCGCGCGGCGGCGGGGGAGCGTTCTTTCTGCTCCATGACAGGCAGGTGACCATGAACGAACCCATCGATCTCAAGTTTTTTTTCAACTTTCGCAGCCCCTATTGCTACATCGCGTCGAAAACGTTCCTGCCTGCCTTCGACCAATTCAATATCCGCCTGCACTGGCGCCCGCTGGGGGGCTGGTCGGGCCGCTCCTCGCCGGAGCGGGCCAAGGTCAAGGTGCCGCTGACGCGGCAGGATGTGCGCCGCATCACGGCGAAGATGGGCATCCCCATGAACCCGCCGCCGATCACGACCGACCCCACCCGCGCGGGTGCGGTCTCCCTGCTTGCCGAGCAGCGCGGCCTTCTCAGGGAATGGATTGTCGAGATCATGCGCGCCGAGTGGGCCGGGGGTCGCGACATCGGTGAGGAGGATGTCCTGGTCGAGGTGGCCACCGGCATCGGCCTCGACGCCGGCGAGACACGGGCCGCCTGGGAAGACGCGGAAAAGCTGAAGGTGCTCGACGACAACTGGGCCGAGGCCCAGGAGCTCGGGCTGATCGGGGTGCCCAGCGTGCAGATCGGTGAAGAGTTGTTCTGGGGCAGCGACCGCCTCGAGTACATCGTTGACCACCTGACCGCGCTGCGCGCGCGCCGGGTCTAGGAAACACGCGTCGGCTGTCATGCAGGTCTTCGAGCGAACCGACTGTCCCTTCTGCTGGAAGGTCCGGCTGGCGGCGGCGGAGCTCGGTGTCGCCCTCGACCTCGTCGCGTCCAGGCCGGGCGACCCGCACCCGGAGGTGAGCCGGCTCAGCCCCACGGCGACGGTCCCCGTGCTCACGGATGGCGAACTGGCTCTCTGGGAGAGCGCCGTGATCTGCGGCTATCTCGACGAGCTCGGCAGCGGTGGGCTCTATGGCAGCACGCCGTCGGCCCGCGCCGCGGTACGGCTGCTCGAGGCCTATTCGGACCGGCTCGCTGCCGAGGGGCTCAAGGATGCGGTTTTCGAGCTGCGGAGCAAGGCACCGGGTGAGCGCCACGCATCCCGCGTGGAACAGGGACTGGCCCGTTGGGGGGAACGCCTCGCCGATCTCGCCGCGCGTCTCGGCGACAAGCCCTGGTTTGCCGGCACCTTTTCCGTTGCCGATTGTGCCCTCGGCCCGCGGCTCGGTGTCGCCGAAGCCTACGGTATCGATACCTTCCGGCGCCACGGCAATCTCGCGGCCTGGTTCGAGCGGCTCAAGGCGCGCCCGGCCTGGCAGCAGGCCTACCCCAATCAGTTCATCGGCCTCCCACGGGGCTGAAGCAGAGGAAGAGAACAGGATGGAAACATCGCAAATCGAGGCCCTGGGCCTGGAACTCTACGAGGCCCTGCGGTCCTGCCGGCCGGTGGCGCCGCTGACCGAGCGCTACCCGGAGCTTGCCCTCGAGGACGCCTACCACATCAGCCGCGCCATGCTCGCCCTGCGCGAGCAGCGCGATGGCGAGCAGGTGGTCGGTAAGAAGATCGGCGTCACCAGCAAGCCGGTGCAGGACATGCTGGGGGTCTTCCAGCCGGACTTCGGCTTCCTCACCGACGCGATGGTGTACCCGGACGGTGCAGAAATTCCCGTCGCCGGACAGCTGATCGCGCCGCGGGCCGAGGGCGAGATCGCCTTTCGCCTGCGCAAGGACCTGAATGGTCCCGGTGTAACAGAAGCGGATGTGCTCGATGCCACGGAGAGCATCATTCCCTGCTTCGAGATCGTCGATTCGCGCATCGCGGACTGGAAGATCCGCATCCAGGACACGGTGGCCGACAACGCCTCCTGCGGGGTCTACGTGCTCGGGAAGACGGAGGTGGACCCGCGCAACTTCGACCTGCCGAACCTGAAAATGCGCATCTACCACAACGGCGAGTTGCACAGCGAGGGCCTGGGCAGCGCCGTGCAGGGCAACCCGCTTACCGCGGTGGCCTGGCTCGCCAATACGCTCGGCGAGTTCGGCATTCCCTTCCGCGCCGGCGAGGTGATCCTGTCCGGCTCCCTGGCGCCGCTGATCCCCGCCGCGCCGGGAGACCGCTTCGCCCTCGAGCTCGAGGGCATCGGCGGCTGCAGCTGCAGCTTCAGCTAGCAACACAGACGCGTACGCAATCCAGCGAGAGAACGAGCCATGAGCGAGAAAGTGAAGGCGGCCATCATCGGCCCGGGCAACATCGGCACGGACCTGCTGACCAAGGCCATGCGCAGCGAGGTCATCGAACCGGTATGGATGGTCGGCGTGGTCCCGGACTCCCCCGGGCTTGCCCGGGCGAAAGAAATGGGCCTGAAGACCACCGCCGAGGGCGTGGACGGCCTGGTGCCGCACATGAAGGAAGACGGCGTCCAGGTCGTCTTCGATGCCACCAGCGCTTACGTGCACGCGGAGAACAGCCGCAAGGTGATCGAGCAGGGCGCGGTCATGATCGACCTGACCCCGGCGGCCATCGGACCCTTCTGCGTGCCGCCGGTCAACCTCGCCGAGGCCGTGGCGGCGCACACCATGAACGTGAACATGGTGACCTGCGGCGGCCAGGCGACGATTCCCATGGTCGCGGCGGTCAGCCGGGTGCAGCCGGTGGAGTACGCGGAGATCGTCGCAACGGTGAGTTCGAAGTCCGCCGGCCCCGGCACGCGCAAGAACATCGACGAGTTCACCCGCACCACGGCGCGCGGCATCGAGAAGGTGGGGGGTGCGAAGCGCGGCAAGGCGATCATCATCATCAACCCCGCCGAGCCGCCGCTGATCATGCGCGACACGGTGCACTGCCTGACCGAGGGCGCGCCGGACGAGGCGGCGATACGCGAATCGGTCGCGGCGATGCTGGCGGAGGTACAGCAGTACGTACCCGGCTACACCCTGAAGAACGGCCCGGTCTTTGACGGCAATCGCGTCTCGATCTACCTCGAGGTGGAAGGCCTCGGTGACTTCCTGCCGAAGTACGCGGGCAACCTGGACATCATGACGGCCGCGGGGCTGCGCACCGCGGAAATGTACGCCGAGGAAATCCTCGCCGGCACCTTCACCCCCGGCGCCGACGCGGCCTGACGCAAGAGGACACGACCATGGACCTTTCCGGCAAGAAAATCACCGTGCACGACATGAGCCTGCGCGACGGCATGCACGCCAAGCGCCACCAGATCTCCGTCGAGGAGATGGTCACCATCGCGACCGCCATGGATGAGGCCGGCATCCCGATGATCGAGGTGACCCACGGCGACGGCCTGGGCGGCGCTTCCGTGAATTACGGCTTCCCGGCGGCGAGCGACGAAGACTACCTGCGTGCCGTCTGCGGCGCGGTGAAGCGGACGAAGGTCTCTGCGCTGCTCCTGCCCGGTATCGGCACCGTCGATCACCTGGAGATGGCGCTGGACTGTGGTATCTCGACGATCCGCGTGGCCACGCACTGCACCGAAGCCGACGTGTCCGAGCAGCACCTCACCATGGCGTCGAAGATCGACGGCCTGGATACCGTGGGCTTCCTGATGATGGCGCACATGGCGACCCCGGAGCAGCTCGTGGAGCAGCTCAAGCTCATGGAAGGCTACGGCGCCAACTGCGTGTACATCACGGATTCGGCGGGCTACATGCTGCCGGACGATGTCAGCGCGCGTATCGCCCTGGCCCGTCAAAAGCTGGACCCGGCGACGGAGATCGGCTTCCACGGCCACCACAACCTGGGCATGGGCATCGCCAACTCCCTGGCGGCCGTGGAGGCGGGGGCGACGCGCATCGACGGCTCTCTCGCCGGCCTCGGCGCCGGTGCGGGCAACACGCCGCTCGAGGTTTTCATCGCCGTCTGCGAGCGCATGGGCGTGGAAACCGGGGTCGACCTGTTCAAGGCCATGGATGTGGCCGAGGACCTGATCGTTCCGCTCATGGAGCATATGGTCCGGGTCGATCGCGACTCGCTGACGCTGGGCTTCGCCGGGGTCTACTCCAGCTTCCTGCTGTTCGCCAAGCGCAGCGCCGACAAGTACGGCCTCTCCGCCCGCGACATCCTCGTCGAGCTGGGCCGCCGCGGTACCGTCGGCGGCCAGGAGGACATGATCGAGGACCTGGCCCTCGACATGGCACGGAATCATGCTTGAGCTCTATACACACCCCATGTCGCCCTGCGCACAGAAGGTGCGGCTGGTACTTCACGAGAAGGGCCTGGAGTGGACATCTCACCACGTTGAACTGTCGCAGAAGGAGAACCTCCGGCCGGAGTACCTCGCGCTGAACCCGCTCGGGGTAGTTCCCACGCTGGTCCATGAAGGCAGGCCGGTCATCGAATCGAGTATTATCTGCGAGTACCTGGAGGATGCCTTTCCCCGGCCCGCGCTTCGCCCGGCGGATGCGCATGCCCGCGCGCGCATGCGCTTCTGGATGAAGCAGGTAGACAACCGGCTCCATCCCGCCTGTGGCGCCCTGCAGTGGCCGCTGATCATGCGCCCCGCCCTGCTTGAGAAACCTGTCGAGGAGCGCGAGGCGTTGCTGGCGCAGGTCCCCGAAGCACCGCGCCGGGAGCGCCAGCGCCGATTGCTCGAGCACGGCCTCGACGCGCCGGATGTTTCCGCCGCAGTCGGCACCTATCGCGAGCTGATCCAGGCCATGGATCGCGCGCTGGCCGAAACCGAGTGGGTGGCGGGCGGCCAGTTTTCGCTGGCCGATGCGAGCCTGGCGCCCTATTTCCAGACGCTGCACCAGTTTGACTGGCTGGATCTTTTCGTCGATAGCGACCGGGTCACGCGCTGGTACGAACGCTGCCGGGAGCGTGATTCCTACCGCGAGGCCGTCAGCCGGGACTTCCCGACCGAGACCCTGGCGCAGTTGAGACGGGACGGCCAAGCCGCCCGCGAGCAGGTCGCCGTCCACCTGCCCCCCGCAACCGCGCAGTAGGGCTGCACCGGAGATGGCAGGGGAACGACTGTGGCCGACCCGGTAACCGTGGTGGTATCCCGGCGGGTACAGCGCGGCAGGGAGGCGGACTTCGAGACGCTCAGCACGGCAATGACCGAGCGGGCATCGGCTTTCCCCGGTTACCTCGGTGCGACGATGTTCCGCCCAGCCGCCGCCGAGGACCCGGAATACCGCATCGTCTTCAAATTCCGCGACCGGGAAACGCTCGCGGCTTGGGAGTCCTCCGCCGAGCGCGCGGAGCTGCTCGGTGAGATCGAGGCATTGCTGCAGGAGCCCAGCGAACGCGAAGTGCTCTCGGGCATCGTCACCTGGTTCACCCTGCCGGGGCAGAACCCGGTGCAGCCGCCGCCGCGCTACAAGATGACCCTGGTCAGCTGGCTGGCGCTCTACCCCGCCGTAACGCTGGTGTTCCTGCTCTTCGGCGACCTGCTGGCGCGCCTGCCGCTGCCGCTGCGCACCCTGCTGGTGACCGCGGTGGTCATGCTGCTCATGAGCTACGTGCTGATGCCGCGCATGACCCGCTGGTTTGCCTTCTGGCTGTTCCCCCGGGACCGCAGCGAAGAGCGCTGAGCGCCCCGCCGGGTCAGAACCGCCAGCTGTATCCCACCGCCAGGATGTCCTGGTGCATGGTCAGGTCCACCTCGCCGCCGCCGAAGGCCGGCGGGATGGAGCCGTTGCCGCGTACCGTGTTTTCAAGGGCCCGCGTGTAAGCGAAGGTCCACTCACCGCCTTCTTCGCCGCGCGGTCGCCAGCTCGCGCCGATGCTCGCGTGCTCCTCGATCACGCCCGGGGCGAGGATGTTGATGAAGGTCTCGTTCGCCGGTATCGGCTGGTTCATGGTGCTGTAACCGGCGCGCAGGGTGAGCGTTTCGCCCACGCGGTAGCGCGCGCCCAGCTTCCACACGTCGCGGTCCTCCCAGCCGAAGCCGGGACCGTTGTCAGCGCCGAGGGGCACGCCCGAGAGCAGCGGCGCCAGCGAGTTGGCGACCGCGGGGATGTCACCGTAGCGGATGTGCTGCCAGTCCGCGGCGAGCGTGAGCGCCGGCGTTGCCTGCCAGCTCAGACCCGCACCGTAGTTTTCGGGGATGTCGAAGCTGCCGCCGTCGGCGAACAGCCCCGCGTAGTCGTCGAACTCGTCCATGGAGAGCTTGGAGGACCAGGTCGCGCCGAGCGCCAGGGTCGGCGTCAACTGGCCGTGCCAGCCGATCTTGACCCCCCAGCCGGTGCTTTCATCGTGGCCGAGGTCGGTGACGGCGCCGGGCCGGCTGCTGAAAACGGGGTTGTCGAAGGGCCCGAGACCGCGCGCCTCGAAGCGCTGGTAGGCGCCGGTGACGGCCACACCGACGCTGTGCCCGCCCCGGCTCCAGGCCAGCGAGGGCGTCAGGAAGACCTGGGCGAGGTCGACGCCCGCGGTGCCCGTGCCGCCGTAGGCCGCGAAGGGGTTGCTCTCGTAGCCGGTGTTCATGCCGCCGTTGCCGCAGAGCGCCACGCCCCAGCTCAGCCCGTGGTCGAGGCGCTTCGTGTAGCCCAGCGCCGGCAGCAGGAACCAGGCGTCGTCGTTGCCATCGTAGCTGCCGTCGGCGCCGAAACCGTTGCCGACGATGCGGGCGCCGCGCTCCGGCCGGAACCAGGTGGCCTCCACGTCGAAGCGGTCCCGACCAGGGCCGTGCCGGCGGGGTTGGTGGCCGCAGCGAGCGCGTCCTGGGGCAGCGCGATGCTGACGCCGGCCATGCCCTGGGCGCGCAGCCCCACGCCGTGGGTGAAGTAGCCGTTGGTGGCCGAAACCATGGGGGCGGCGAGCGCCGGCAGCAGGGCCAGGGCGCGGAGCGGTCGAAGCATGGGTGACTCGCGGATCGATGGATGATTGCCGGCAGCGAACGCTGCCGGACGATAGCGGCGCGAAGCCTAACTCGGCCGGGAGCGCGGGGAAAGACGGATTCTTTCTAAGCTTATGCGGCCACTTAGTTGCCCACGGTCAGCAGGTACTCGGCCACGGCCAGCCGCACCTCCGGTGCGAGGTAGTCCTGCGGCGGCATCTCCGGGAAGGTCGGCCGCTTCTTCACCGGGTCCGCGATGTAGGCGGCGATCCCCTCCGGATCATCCTTGTACATGGCCTGGATCATCTCCACCGGCGGGCCGATGAGGATGCCCTTGTAGCTGTGGCAGCCGGTGCAGATGCCGAGATAGGTCAGCTTGCCCTGCTCCGAGGGATCGATCTCCCGCGGCGGCACCGGCTCCGGCAGCAGGTAGTTGTCGATGTTGTCGGTGTTGGCGAAGTCGCAGTCGGCGAAGTCGCCGAGGCCCACCGTGATGTAGCGGTGCCGGTTGCGGATGCAGCTGTCGCGCACTTCGCCGGCGCGGACGATGTCCGGGGTGCCGCGGGTCATGGTCGCGAGCATGAGCGCGCGCACTTCGTCGATGGTGTCGTAGCCGTTGTTGAGCATCAGGTTGTCGAGGATCGCGACCTGGTCGGGCGCCGGGTCGGCATCCGGGTCGGCGGTGATGTTCGAGGCGTTGGCGTGGTCCACGACGAGGATGCCCGCGGTCTGGTGGTCGCGGATGATGTTGTTCTCGATGACCACCTCGTCAGCGGCCATGATGAGCACGCCGGTGCCCGCGGGAATCCCCGCCACCGTGGAGCCCGGGGCGCCGAAGTTCGGCGTGTTGTTGTCGACGATGAAGTTGTCGCGGATGATCACGTCGTAGGTGGTCTTGATCGGCAGCCCCGGCGTGATGAAGGCGAGGACGCCGCCGGTGTTGTGGTGCACGTAGTTGTTCTCGACGATGGCGTGGCGGCTGTTCTCGATCTCGATGCCGGCGACGGAGTCGAACACCTCGTTCCCCGCCACGTGGATGTTGTCGCTCATGCCCACGTAGATGGCCGCGTCCTCGATGCCGGAGACGACGTTGTCCTCGACGATGCCGTTCTGCCCGAGCTGCGGGAAGATGCCGTAGACCCCGGTGTCGATGATCAGGTTGTTGCGGATCTCGAAGTTGTTCCCCGCCTGCCCCATGATCCCGTTGCCCTTGTAGTTGGTGATCTTGAGGTTCTCCACCACGATATCGTTGCCGGAATAGAGGATGGCGTCGTTCAGGCGCTTCTCCCCCTCCAGCGTCGGCCAGTTGCCCTGCTCGATGACGCCGATGAGGCGGATGCCGTCCTTGTCGATGTACACGGTCTCGGTGTAGGTGCCCGGGAAGATGCGGATCGTGTCGCCGGGCTCGGCGGCGTTGACCGCGTCCTGGATCGCCTGGCCCTCGCGCACCTGGTGTACCGTGCCGCCGGGGCCGCGGGCGGCGGTGGCCCGGGGCTTCGCGTCCGGCTCGGCGCTGCGGAAGCCGCCGCCGTAGCTGCCGCCGGCGTCGTTGGCGGCGATGATGGTGGTGGACTGCTGCTTGCCGTACCAGAGCCCGCCGCCGAAGGCGACGGCGAGGACCAGCAGCGCGAGGATGAGCTTGCCGATTTTCATGGGGCATCTCCCGTGGGGGTTGGGGCCTCGCGCGCGCTGCGCCCACCGACCGCCAGGCCGGAGGGCACCTGCGTCGGCACGCGAGGCAGGAATCGTTCATCGGTCAGGGTGCCGAGGAAGGCCACCAGCTGCTCGAGTTCGTGGTCGGCGAGGTCCGGGCTGACGATGTGCCAGTGCAGCTGCAGCGCCTCGCCCTCGGGCACCGCGTGGCCGCGGCCGCCATTATAGAAGGTGACCACCTCGTCCAGCGTCTCGAAGCGGCCCGAGTGCATGTAGGGCGCGGTCCGGGCGATGTTGCGCAAGGTCGGCACCTTGAAGGCGCCACGCAGCTTCGGGCTGCCGAGGGTGGCCTCGGCACCGATGTCACGGGCCAGCCCCGGCGGCTCCGGGCTGCCGATCACCGCCACCTGCTGGTTCGTGAACAGCGGTGGCGTGTGGCACTCGGCGCAGCGCGCGACGAAGGAGCGGAACACATTGAGGCCGGCGATCTCCTCGGCATCCAGGGCGCTGTGGTCGCCGTGGGCATAGCGGTCGTAGCGGCTGTTCAGGGAGACGAGGGACGCCTCGAAGGCCGCCAGGGCCGCGTACACCTGCGCCGTGTCGATGGGCCCGCTGTCGTCACCGAAGGCGGCGCGGAACAGGACCGGGTAGGCGTCGTTGCCGCGCAGCGCCGCGAGCAGGTCGGCGGGGTTGTTGCCCATCTCCTCGGGGGCGTAGAGGGGGCCGGTCAGCTGCGCCTCGAGGGAGTCGGCGCGGGCGTCCCAGAAGAAGTGCTGCAGGAAGGCGCTGTTCCACAGTGTCGGCGCTCCCCGCGGCAGCGCCTCGCCGTGCAGCCCGGTGCTGCGCCCGCGGCCGTCGGCGAAGCCCAGGGCGGGGTCGTGGCAGCTGGCGCAGGAGAGGCTGCCGTCGGCGGACAGGAGCGGGTCGAAGAACAGGTAGCGGCCGAGGTCGATCTGCTGCGCGGTGAAGCCGTCGCGGCGCGGCGGCAGGCCCGTGCGCGTGCCGCCGACACCGCGACCCCGGAGGGAGCCGTACTGGTCGTAGAGGGTGGCGAGGCGGCAGACATCACCGCCCAGCTGTTCGAAGCCCGGCGGGCACTGGTCGCTCAGGCGGAAATCCTCGGCGACGGCCGGCAGCGCAAGCAACGGCGCAAGCGGCATTACCAGCAACAGTACAAGCGCGGCCAGCAGCCGCGGCCTGCAAGGCTCCATGGGTACCCCCTGGCGCGTTATTGTTCTGGGCCGGCCGGGGGCCGGCGTGCGCTACTTGTTGGCGGCCTTGTACTCGCGCACCTGCGTGTTAAAGTCGCCGGCCACGGTCTCCTCGGCGGAAACCGCCTTGTTGTACGCCTCGACGGCGGCGGTGTACGTCTCCAGGGCCGCTTTGCGGGCGTCCTTGGTCTCGGCATCCTCGCCCGCCTGCTTGGCCGCCTCCATGCGGGCTTCCATGCACTTCATGTAGTCCATGTTGGCCTCCTGGAAGGACTTCACCGCCTTCTGGCCGGCCAGCATCTCTTCCATGGACGCCTCGGCGCCGTCGGGCAGCGTCGGCTGCTCCGGCGCGTTGCACTCGGCGCGGGCGCCGGCGCTCGCACAGAGCGCCAGCAACAGTGCACAGCTTGTCTTCTTCATTGCAGGTCCTCCCGGTTCTGGCCCCTTGCTCGGCGTCGAGGCCTGTCTTTATTGATAGCTAGTTCGCCCTGCCGATCCACAGCTTTGACAGCCCGAAACGGGCCTCGAGGTCCCTGGCGACCGACTCCGCGGCAGCGCGGCTGGCGAGGCCGACCACGCGCACGCGATAGAGGGTGCGTCCACCGCTCTGCGCATCCTGAATCACCACCTCGCCCTTGTCCACTGTGAGCCGGGACGCCCGGGACGCCGCGTCGCTTCGCTGCGCATAGGTGCCGAAGTTGACGAACCAGCCGCCGCTGGCCGCGGGTGCCGCGGCCGCGGGGCGTTCGCTCGCGGCCTTCGCCGCGGCGACTTCCGACCGGGCGGTCTCGAGTGCCGCCTCGCTGTCCGCCAGCTGTTCCCGGGCCTCCGCCAGCTCACCCTCGAGCAGCGCGTAGTCACCCTCAAGGGAGGCGAGGTCCGCCGCCAGCACCTGCACGCGTGCCTGTAGCTCCCGGGCCGCCGTGCGATCCCCCTGCGCCTCCTCGGCCGTCGGGCGCCGCGCGAGCTGAGCCTGCAGGTCCCGGACCTGGGCCTGCAGTTCACTGCGCTCCTTCACCACGCCGACGCCGCCGAGGGCGAGCAGCGCGAGGGCGAGCGCGGCGACGGCGAGCGATACGATTGGCCAGCGCCGCCGGCCGGCCGCGGGCGCCTCCCGGGCCTCGGCCGGTGCGACGGGAGTCGCCATTCCGGCTGGGGCCGCGGGCGCATCGTCCTCGGCGTCCGAGTCCGCTGCACTCGACTCATCGTCCTCCGTGGGCAGGCTCCAGCCGTCGTCGTCCGAGTCGCCGAGGTAGGGGTGCTCGCTGAGCTCGCGCTCCACCACGCGGTTGAAAGCATCCTCGCCGTCACCGGGCGGCGGGTCCCAGGCGTTGTCCCCGTCCTCCGGCTCCTCCTCCCAGTCGCTCTCCGCGGCCACCGGAGCGCCCTCGTCCACCGGCTTCCCGGGCGGCAGCGGCGG